>CATMVR010000027.1 GCA_950075905.1 uncultured Persicitalea sp.
AAAGAAGACCGTTGTGAGCAGTACAACTGTCAGCGCGCAGCAGAATCGGTAAAATCTAGGCTTCATGGATTGGGTAGCTTGTCAGAAAGGGCAGGTGTTTTGTACACCTGCGGTGGAACAATAACGAAAAAAAACTCCCAATGGTAAGCAACCTTTGCGGATATACAAAAAAGGCAGGGGTAAATTTCCCCTGCCTTTCCAATTATTGGAATGTTACTACTGTAAATTCAGGATTTTAATCTCGGTTCGCCGGTTTTTCTGGTGCTCTTCTTCGGTGCAGTTTGTTCTGTCGTTACATTCATTCACCAGTTTACTTTCTCCATACCCTTTGGTGGTAAGACGGCTGTTTTCTATTCCTTTGAAGACCAGATAAGCCTTGGCGGCCTTGGCCCGGTTGTCTGAAAGTAACCGGTTGTAGCGGGCAGACGCCCGGCTGTCGGTGTGAGAGCCCAGTTCTATTTTCATGTTCGGGTATTTTTCCAGCAGATCCACAACTTTGTCCAGCTCATAGGCTGCATCAGGACGTATATCTGCTTTGTCAAAATCATAATATATGTTTTCGATCCGAACCACATCGCCTTTTTCAAACATAAAGAGGTTTAGGGCCGTAGTATCAGCGGGGTTGTAGCCAACGATATTTTTCCCAAATGTACCATACCCACTTTTCTCGGCATCGACAGTGTAGTTATGGCCAGGGATGGCATCAAAGGTAAAAACCCCCTGAGCATCCGTGCTTTTTTCTTGTACCGTACCCTCGGTATCATCCTTTACCCATACCCTGACCCCTTCCAGATATTTTTCATTACTCCGGGATATGATACGGCCCCGGGCCTGCATCCGGTTCTCGGGGGTTGCGGGTTGTGCCCCAGGTACTTTTTTCAGAGGAATTTCTATCATCGTCGGATGGTCGTCGCCGTAGGCCGAGGTAGTGAATCCGACAGTATTATTCAGGTACCCTTCATCAGAGGCAATGAACATAAATTCGTTTTCGGCCGCCAGGCAAAGCAACAAATTGCCCGTACTATCGGTGCGCAGTTGCCTGGGTTCCTCGGATACCGACTTATTTTCCAGCTGCACCATAGCGTTTTTTAGCGGTTTGTTGGTATCGATATCATACACCATCACCGTCAGGTCACGACAGGCATACAGCGGCCCTTCGCGCCGAAACCGGTAGATATCGTCATCCTTGCCACCACCCTTACGGTTGCTGCTAAAAAAGCCCATGGAACGCTCGGCGTCGGTTACCAGGCCAAAGTCATCCTTATTAGAATTAATGGGTGCGCCCAGGTTGATACTTTTGAGGGCTTTGTCGAAGGTTTCGAGCGGGGCAAAGAAGATATCCAGCTCACCCAGACCCGGATGCCCATCCGAAGCAAAGTAAAGGCCCCCATTGGAATCTACGAAAGGAAACATTTCATCGCCGGAGGTATTAATAGCCGCCCCCATATTAATGGGCTCTGACCACTTATTTCCTTCCAGTTTCGAAACGTACAGGTCGGTGCCGCCAAATCCTCCCGGCCGGTCAGACGCAAAGTACAGAAATGTGTTGTCGGGGTTGAGGGCCGGGTGGCCCGTCGAAAACTCATCGCTGTTCATTGGCAGTTCCTCTACGTTCATCCACTTTCCGTTTACGAGTTCGGCGGTGTACAGTTTCAACTTGTTTATTCCATCCTGGCTGACTTTATATTCACCATTGTTAAAATTATTACGTGTAAAAATCACCCGGTTGCCATCGTTAAAAAACGTGGCCGGTCCCTCGTGGTACTTGGTATTAATAGCCCGGCTCAATTTCTCCGAGTCAGTCAATGGCCTTTCGTTGTAGCCCAGGCTCGTGTTGTAGCTGCTCCCTGAGTAAAACCCAACCTTACGGGAGTCGTTGGCAGTAATCGGGCTGTAAAAACCAGAACCCAGCATGCTTTTTCTTCTTTTCGGGTGCGGGGAAGTTTCCACAGCGCTCGACCCACCCAAGGAGGAAGGCGAAGAGGTAGTCTTGCCTTTGATCTTGTCCAGGTCGCTCAAAAAATACAGGTCCAGGAAAGGGGTATCGTCCCACTTAAACACCCGCTTGATCCGCAAGGGCTCATTCCGGTTAGAAACAAACACCAGGCCGTCTTTATAGTACATCGGACTAAAATCAGAATCCGAGCTGTTGATAGTCAGGTAGTCTACCTGGTAGGAACCAATGTTCTTGGTGAGGAGGGATACATTTCGGTACAACTTCGAAAAAGTAGGGCCCCGTCGGTCCGTAGCGTTCAATGAACCATACTTTTCATAAGTTTCCTGCGCCTCCTGATATTTGCCGTTACTTGCCAGAGCCTGGGCAAAATACAGATAACAGGAAACATACTCCCCGGGCAGATCTTTTCCGTAATCGCTGATCAATTCCCGAAAAATCCTTTCGGCACTTTGCGAGTCTTTCAACTGCCAGTAACTAAAACCGAGTTTAGCTTTTGCAGAAAGCTTTTCACCTTCGGTCAGTTCTTCTTTTTTAAGCAGGTTTTCGTAAAGTGAAGATGCTTTTAAGTAAGCCAGAGAATTATATTCCCTATCCGCCTGCCCCAAAGGAGTTTGAGCCAAGATGCCACTGGTCGACATTGCTACAATAAGAAGGGTGAAAAAAAATTTCATATCACTCTTAAAGAACTGGGGGTATATAGTATGGCAGCCTCACGAAAAATAGCATTCTCGAGAGTAGCTCAAAAAAGAAAAGCGAACTATTTGGATCAGAAATAGCGGGGCGTCAGGATCTTGCTCTTTCCATAGCCGAATTCGTACCGGAGCATGACTTCGTGGCTGCCTGAGTTGATACTCAGGTTAGTTTGTTTAAGCCCGTTGAGCATCATGTCGTATGCATATCCCAGCCGGAACTGATCGGTAATCTGAATTTCGACCAGGCCTACCACGGCGTCACTGATGTAGTTGTTTATCGTGTTGCCTGAGCCACTATTGTTATTGAGGGTACTCCATTGGTTGTGGCGGTAAGAGGTACCTATGGCCAGTCGATCGTTGATCCACAGGTTTAGGTTCCCGTCCAGCCCCAAAGGTGCACCTTCTGCGTATTTGACCAGCATGGAGGGTTTCAACTTCAATGTACTACCCAAACCAATTACAAAGCCGGACATCAGGTAAGCGTGCCGCTTTTGCTTAGCACGGTTGTCACCTGTATTGTATTCCGACAGGTTGTTAGCAATAAGCTGCGGAACCGATACCCCGATATACGCTTTGTCGTTGGAGATGAAGATACCTGTTCCAAAGTTGGGAAGTATCTTGGAAATGTTCTGATTGAAGACGGGATCATTGCCGCCGCCAGGAGATAGAACCGCCTCCGTCAGATTCCAGCGAAAACTGGTAGCACCGGCCTGCAAACCAAGCGCCAGAGTGGATCGTTCGCCCCCCCGGATTCTGAACGCATAGGAAGCATAAATACCTGTTTCGTTCTGTAAGCCAATCTGATCGTTGTATACCTGCAGGCCCAGCCCTACCCGCTCCCGGTTAATGGGGGCATCGAGGGTAAAGGTCATTGTTTTGGGAGCACCCTCCACATTGACCCACTGATTGCGGTACAGACCGGTTGCGCTCAGTACATCACGGCTACCTGCGTACGCGGGGTTGAGGGCCATCATATTGAACATGTACTGAGAGTACATTTTGTCCTGCTGAGCCAGTACTTCGGTACTACCGACCCCAAGGGTCAGTAGTACCAGCACCGTCCATTTTTTAATTCGAGCGTACTGTAACATATTATTATCGGGTTATGGTCAGGTACCTTACATACTGGCGACCGTTTTCAAGTTTCACTACGTAGAAGTACGTGCCGTCGGGTAGTCCCTGTGAGGTGCTGCCTACGCGCAGACCGTTGTTGGTCGTACCGTCCCAATCGTTCTTGTAATCGTTATTCTTGTACACCAGCGTCATCCAGCGGTTGTAGATTTCCAGCGTCACGCGCTGCCCGCCTGTGTTCCGGATCACGAAGAAGTCGTTGATACCATCACCGTTCGGGGAGAAACCTTCGGGGATGAAAACCTGAGTACCCGGCGGAACTACGAGAGGAGTTGGCTCTTTCTCTACGTCTTCCGTTGGATCGTTGTTGCCATTGACATCCGGCAGGAATCCGTTAGTCGAGATGTCGGTAACGTCTATCTCACCCGCTTTGGCGAAAGCGTATACCTGGTTGAGGTACGGGGTCTCTCGGCCGTCGGTAGAAACGTTGATCGTAAACTGCAGGGTGTCTGTCACACCGGCATTCAGAGTACTGTTGGCACTGATCAAAAGATCAAAGTCGTTGGCACCGTCGAAGTCCTGGTTGATCGCCAGCTGACTCAGAGCATTGACCGTTGGTGTGCCTACTTTCCTGAATGTTGCACCGGTTTGGGTATTGAACACTTTGGAAAGCGTATCGGTGATCTGTACGTTGGTCAGGGCTCCGGTACCGAAGTTTTTAACTATGACCATGTACGTTACATCGTAGCTGCCATCCGACTGCCGCAGGGTATCTTTCACCGACAGCGCTACGCCGATCGAAGACACACCCGGCACGTTGTTCAGAACAATCGGAGTAGGATCGCTGTCGTTGGTCGGATCAAGGTCATTATTCGGATCGGGGTCAGTACCTGAGGTTGAGGTATCAGAAACGGCCACTCCGCCGGCACCAAGCGCTGTACCAAAGGCCACGTTGTTGAACGTCTTACTGCTTGCACTGTTGATGTCCACGCGCACCGTCAACATAATGTTGCGGGTAGCGCCCTTAGGCAGTGAGCTTAGCGAGTCAACCAGAAGGTTAATCTTGCTCCCCTCACCTGTGTAAGCAGTGTCGACCGTAAATCCGGCATCAGCCGTCAGCGCTATACTACCTGGTACGATAAAGGCACCGTTACCGAAGGTCTTGGATAGATCATCTACTACCTGCACCTTGGTCAGATTGTTCATACCCAAATTTTTCACCATGATCGTGTAAGGTACGTCAAACACGTTGTTGATGATTTCAACCGGTGTACCCACCATCTTGGAGATACCGATAGAGTTGACGTTGTCCAGACGAACCGGGGTCGGCGTATTTCCGGCTGGCGTCGTGTCAAACCCATTATTAGATAGATCTGTCACCACAGTAGCGGACGAAGCGCCTCTGGCGTGCATCGTATTATAGAACGGTCCAAAATTACCGTTAGGAGTCATTCGTACCGTAATCATGACGATTTCTGTGGATCCAACACCCAGGTTACTCACAGGTGCCAGCAACAGATTTGGCTGTGTGGTACCATTAAAGAGAGGATTGATTGAAAGCGTACTACCAACACCCAGAACAGGAGTTCCAACTACTTCAAACGTGACAGGTGCCGGGAATACCTTGCTTAGCGAGTCTGTCAGTTGCACGTTTGTCAGCGGTTTCAGTCCATGGTTTCTTACAGTTGTCTGGTAGGTCACCAGGTAAGAACCGTTGGTTGAGGCTTCCACATTAGTGACGGCCAGCGCCACCCCTATTGCAACCGAATCGGTGATAGAAGCAGGCAGCGTTGACAGCAGGCTCACTTCCGAAGCATCGTTGGATGGATTGGTATCCACCTGATCCAGGTTGGCGATTCGCGCTACATTGATAATCGTACCAGGGCCGGTCACCTTGACCTCACACGAGAAGATGAGGCTATCGTTGGCGGCCAGGAACGGTATAGTTCCTTTGATCACGTTACCTTCAATACTATACCCTACACCTGAGACGTATTGTATACCTTCTGGCAGGATGTCGAGAATCGTGATGTTGGTTGCGTTGGCCGGACCATTGTTTTTGAGCTTGATCGAGTAGGTTACTTCACCACCAACTTCCACCCGGTTGGTGTCGAGCGTCTTGTAAATTGCCAGATCTGTTTTCACCGTATCGTTGGCGCAATCCACAATAGTTACGTCTACTCTTGCACCCGGGCTGAAACATCCCGCCGCAGACTGCTCGAAGATGTAGTAAGTGCCCGTAGTTACACTTTGCGGATTACCTACCGAAGGTGCGGTTGGGGTATTACCCAGACGGTAGATGAAGGCACCTCCCTGACCAGGGCTATTCTGCACTACCTTGGTCAGATCTACGGTTGTTTCCGGACAAGTGTTACGCTTGTTGGAAACTACCGGGGTAGGTACAACACAATCCTGAACCTGAATCGTGATTCTGGCAGTGTCGCTTTCGCACTCTCTGAACTTACATACTGCGGTGTATATGGTAGTAGCAGCCGGAGAAACCGTGATACTGCTTCCCAGTGCACCATTTGACCACTGTATGCTACCACCAACACAACCCGACGCGCTGATCAGCGTAGACTCACCCACAGTGATCGGGTTCTTGGTAGCAGTGAGCACCGGAGTGGTAATCTCAATCACCGTGATCGTGTAGTTCTGCGAAACGGCACTTTGGCAGTCATTTACTACGCAGCGGGCCGTATAATTTGTAGTCACCTGCGGCGATACAACGATGGCCTCGCCGGTCTGATTAGTTGACCATAGAGCCGTACCAGCGCAGTTCTCGATCGTCAGTGTCACGCTTTCCCCACGGCAAATGCTGTCCGTAGAGCAGATGATCGTTGGCGGTGGCGTAGTAGTTACGTTGATCGTAATAGAAGCAGGCTGACTCACGCATATGCCTGACTCACAGAACGCCGTGTAGGTAGTGGTAGCTGATGGCTTCACTTTGATGCTCGCACCAGTCATACCATTGCTCCATTTCACTACTCCGGTGCAGCCCGCTGCCGAAAGCATCACGCTGTCACCCGCACAGATCGAGGTTTTATCCGCCGTCAGCGTTGGTGGTGTTAATGTGCCTACGTTGATGGCAATCGTATTGGACGCACCGCTTGCGCAAGCCCCGGCAGATGTCTTACAAATTGCCGAGTAAGAAGTATTAGCGGTTGGGCTCACCTTGATGGAAGCTCCTTCCATACCATTCGACCAGGATACCGTACCGATACAACCCGTAGCGGCAAGCGTCACTTCCTCGCCAGCGCAGATGGCTGTCTTCGAGGCCGAAATCACCGGCGGAGTGCCAGAAGTATTCACGTTGATCGTAACTGTATTGGATGAGGCACTTGAACACTCGTCGATTTTACAAACCGCGGTATAGTTAGTTGTGGTGTTAGGCTTCACTTCGATGCTCGCACCGGTCATACCGTTAGACCACTGCACAATTCCTGCGCAACCCGTAGCTTTCAGGTTTACAGGTTCGCCCGAACAAACCACCGTTTTGTCGCTGGATATGATCGGCGCGGTTGGCGTAACCACGTTCAGAGTCACAATGTTGGACTCACCACTTTCGCAAGCTTCGGTCATACACGTTGCCGTAAAGCTTCTGCTGGTGTTCAGTGTCACGACAATCGATGATCCGGTAGCACCATTTGACCATTTAACCGTACCGGCGCAGTTAATTGCCGACAGAGTAGCCGATCCACCAGGGCATACCGTGATCTTATTGGAAGTAATCAGCGGAGGCTCAGGCTTGATGACTGTAATAGTATGCTGCTCAGACATGGGGCTCTCGCAGGATCCTACCACGCATTTTGCAGAGTAAGAAGTTGTAACAACCGGGCTAACTGTGATTGAAGTGCCTGTTTGTCCGTTAGACCACGTCACCACTCCCTCACACTCATGACCGGTAAGTACCACACTCTCGCCCGGGCAAATTTCCATTTTGCCACAGGTAATAATTGGTGGCGGTCCTGGCTTGTCTACTTTAATTGTGATTGAAGCCGTTTCACTCACGCAATTATCAATTTTACAGAATGCGGTGTAGGTTGTGGTCTGAGTGGGCGTTACTACGAGTGGTGTACCCGTGGCACCTGTTGACCATACCAGTACCCCGTTGCAGTTTACTGCCGATAGTACCGCGCTACCACCTTCACACACAGAACTTACGTTGCTGGCAAGGACAGGTTTGACAGGTGTTTGGACCTTGATGGTAATTGGGTTGGATGGGGCACTCTTGCACTCACCTTTTTCACAAACTGCTGTAAAGGTGGTGGTGGTTGTAATTGCTACGTTGATAGAAGCACCCGTTGCTCCATTAGACCAGCGCACCGTGCCGTCTTTGCACCCTACCGATGTCAGCGTCACCGTAGTACCTACACAGACATTAGTCTGAGCGCAGGCAATGATTGGTGGTTCGATGACGGGGCAACCCACGTTGACAGTGACAGACGACTGATCATCTTCCCCATTTTCGTACCCGTTGTTCGGGGTAGAATCCGGATCTTTCTGGTCAGACTTGCTGATCTGTGCCACATTTTTGATTGCGCCGTTTTGAATCACTTTCGCCAGGAAGGTGAGCGTTCGGGTCTCTCCTACCGCGATGCTCGCAATTGTACCTTTCAGAATATTGCCGGTTTTGGTTAGCGTGGCGCTCGAAACAAATTCTAGGCCGGCTGGCAGAAGATCCGTTACTTCAACATTGGTTGCTACCTGCGGTCCATCATTCTTCACTTCCAGAGAGTAGGTAATGGTTTCGTTGAGCAGCGGGTTTACTTTCGAGACCTTCTTGGTCAGCATCAGATCAGCAACTGGTACTACATTGATAGTTACCGTTGAAGTATCGTTGAACGTCTTCGAAGGATCGTTGTCCGGGCTTTTGACAATACCCGTGTTCACGATTTGGCCAGAAGCGGTTGGCTTGATCGTGGCATTGACAATTAGCGTACGGTTGGAAGTAACCACCATATCACCAATGGTCCAGATGCCAGTAGCACTATTGTACTCCGAAGCCGGAACCGCACTCACAAACGAGAGAGAGGAAGGTAGCACATCGCTCACCGTCACATCTTTAGCGTTGCCGATTCCAAGGTTATTAACCGTCAACGAGTAGCTGATGAGTTGGCCAGGCGTATACGGACCGGGCGTAATCACTGTTTTCACAATGGCAAGATCCGAGAAACAAGGCTGCACAGTTACAGTGACTGGTGTTCTTTCGCTGCTTATACATCCTTTTCCGCTAACAGCCTCAGCGTAGTAGGTCGTCGTTGCATTAGGAGAAACCGTTAGCTTACCGCCACTGGAAGTGGTTCCAAGAGGGGTACCTCCCACAGCGGTAGTATACCAGCGAATGGTAGCACCGGGAGCAAAGCCAATAAGTTTGGTGCTCTTGCCAAGACAAATGAGCGTATCATCACAGGCTACACCAAACACAGGTGCCGGACGAGGATTAATTAGCACCGATAGGGCATCCGATTTGGGCGTACACAGCCCCTGATTGTCGGGATCATTAGTCGTAGCTGTAAGAACAACGTTTCCGTTCGCAATATCCAGAGCCGAAGGGGTATAAGTTGTTGTCAGCGCAGTTGGGCTGCTAAATGAACCCGTACCGCTGCTCGACCAGGTTAGACTGGTAGCAACTCCACTCAGCGTTGCAGAAACCGTAACAGCGGCACCCGCGCAGATCTCCTGGTCATTGACAACTGTGATATTATATGCCAGGGTACATTCACAATTGGTAATATTGACATTGACTACCAAAGGATTGCTGTAACATCCCGCCACTGACTTTTCAAATAAGTAGTACTGACCTGCTCCAACACTAGTGAGGTTGCTCACCAGAGGTGAAGTAGGAAGCGGTCCGACGTGCCACTCGAAGATACCTCCCGGGGTTGTGGGGGCAGAGATAGCCACGGTGGTCAGATTGACCGTAGTGGCAGGGCATACATTTTGCAGACTGCCCGAAGCAACCGGAGTACCTGGTTTTGTGTTCACCGTAACTGTGATCGGCGTGCGTGCGCTTTTACATCCATTTGCCAAAGCACCCTCTACATAATACGTAGTAGTTATCGCTGGGCTCAGTGGCAGATTGGTTCCGCTTGCGGTAGAAGCAAAGGCGGTACCGCCAACCGCTGTTGTGTACCAGTTGATGGTAGTAGCAGCAACATTGGAAGAAGCACTCAACAACACTGTCTCACCGGTACAAATAATCTGGTTAGGTGTAGTAGTAAGGCTAATTTGAGGGCACTGAGAAATAGTGATTGGCTCGCTGTCGCGGTCGTCCTCGCCGTTATTGAACCCGTTGCCCGGGGTAGAGTCCTTATCTGTAATGGGGTTGCCCTGTCCGTCGCGGGCGTCCTTGATCTGGGCGTAGTTGGTGAGGCTGCTACCAACAAATGATTCAAGAACTTTTACTGTGATGTCCACGAAGGCCGTCGCGCCCGGTGCCAGTGGCCCGGCGATCGGCGTGTTCAGCGTGGCGATGTTGCCCGCCGCCGTCCAGGCTGCGTCCTGCAAGGTCATGCCCGCAGGCAGGGAGTCGCTCAGCACGATCTGCGTGGCCGGCATGTTGCCCTCGTTGGTCACCGTCAGACGGTAGGTCACCAGCGCGCCCGGGAAGACCGAGACGGCTTGGCCCGGTGCCAGCGATTTATTTAAAGCTAGGTCGTAGACCGGCGCGGGAGACACGTTGACCGGCTCACTGTCGCGGTCGTCCTCGCCGTTGTTGAAGCCGTTATCCGGCGTGGAATCCTTGTCGGTGAAGGGGTTGCCCTCACTGTCACGGGCGTCCTTGATCTGCGCGAAGTTGATCAGCGTGCCGGTCGTGAAGCTTTCGCTCACCTTTACAGTGATGTCCACGAAGGCGGTCGCACCCGCTGCCAGCGGACCGGCGATCGGCGCGTTCAGCGTGGCGATGTTGCCTACCGCCGTCCAGGCCGCGTCCTGCAATGTCATGCCCGTGGGAAGCGAGTCGCTCAGCACGATCTGCGTAGCCGGCACATCACACTCGTTGGTCACCGTAAGACGGAAGGTCACTAGCGCGCCGGGAATAACGTTCTGAGGCTGGCCAGGTGCCAGCGTCTTCTCGAGCGCAAGGTCAAAAATAGGCCCGTCAACAATAATTATAGCGCAGCAACCCGTTGCCGGACAGGCTACGCCAACGGTAGATGTAAATGTAAAAGAACCCGGCCCCGCAATAGTGAGGGTCGAGTCGGCATTGACAGTTGCAATTGTTTGTCCTTGAACTACCACCGATCCATTGATCGGAGTACCATTATAGAACCATTGAATACCTTTATATCCCGAAGGGACCGATACTGTAAACTCATCACCCGCATACCAGTCTATTGGTACCGAAAAGCAGGTAGACGACAGATCGTCCTGATCCAGGGCACCATCACCGGGCCAGGAATCAATATCTTCCTGGTCGGCAGTCATTACCTGAGCCACATTAAAGAATACTCCCTGCGCCAAAACTTTTGCTTTGATCTGCAAGATGGCAGAATCGCCGGCTGCCAGTCCGCTAACGTTCCAAATTCCCGTACCCGGAGTAAAGCTTACCCCTCCCCGAACAAGTGAGTGGCTTATGAAACTCACACCTGCCAACGGCAGGCTATCCTTTACGGTGACCCCGGTGGCTGTAACTACCCCGGAGTTTTTCAGGGTTAGCCGATAGGTGATGGTATCGCCAATTGCGGGCTGCGACTTATCGATATTTTTCGAAAGGCTCAGATCGACCTGCGCCCAGGCTGAGGCAAAGGAGAACAGCATTACGAATGCGAAAATAAGGAGACGTATTCTACGAGTAGAAAAAACCTGCGCCGCACGCATGTTTTCACTTCCTGGCTCAATCGGCCCTTGAATAAGTCTACTTCCAGAGTAGCCCGAGCTAATCTGAAATTGAAATGAAGAGCATAAAGCTGCTATCAGCATTTCGATAAACTTCATCAATTTCAAAAGTAAAGGTGGAGTATTCATAGAGATGGCTTTAAAAGTACCGGCAGTGTTTTTGAATTAGTGTGTATTGTATAGTGTATAAACGGTCGGATTCTTTTTAGATAAATTACCCTATTGGGGTACCAGTACAGCAGGTTAGAAGCAGGTAACACTGAAAAAAATCTGAAAAAGCCGGCAAACCCGGCAGGTTTCAGGATTTTCATCTTTACTCTACTATTGAGTCCATGAGTGACATAAAAAGGATTTCTGAAATACAGAAACAAACCATGTACGATTAATTTTAGCTTTACCTCAGGCATATTGATAAACCAAAGGCCCCTCTGAAAATAAAGACTTCTCATGAACTTGGACATAAAGTACACCCTGAAAAAAATTTATACTTGATTTCGGTATTAAACAAGGATAAATAGTGTGTACTCAGACTCACAATATAGCAACACTAATTATGCCAAAGTGACTGTATTGCACTTGTGAAGGGAAATATAATATAATCCTACTTGTCAATGAGTCATTTATGAAAAAACCTTGTTTTATTACCTATTGGGCTGATTGTTAGGCAGAAAAGAAAAAGTCAGATTTTACCCCGCAAATAGCGCCTTCTACCCCTAGAGCGAAAAGAATGCCAAAATCAGATCAAAAAATAATTTCCTGAGAAACAATACTATAAATATATACTATCTGGGCGAAGGGAAGAGGCCCGAAAAAAAAAAGGCTATCAGCTCAGGTGCCAATAGCCTTTTATATTTAAAAGTTACTTTTTTAGAAATCGTATCCCAGGGTAATGTAGGGGATTGCCTTTTCGGTAATGCCGTTGTCTACACCCCAAGCGTAGTCAAATTTAACGTAGAATCCGAACAGCATGGTCCGCGCTCCGACGCCGTAGCCCATCAGGTACGGATTCTTGAAGTTGGTAACCGTAGCACGGAAGGGTTCGGACCCTCCACCAACAATTTCGGTGTTAAGACTATTTTCCTGACTAAAAGGCCCTTTGCCCGTCCAGGCTGTACCAATATCTGTGAATCCAATAATTTGGAAATTACGGAGAAAATTGGAAGTAATCGGGCCGCGGTAGATGTACTTTATCAACGGGATACGTAGCTCGACGTTAGCCAGCATGTAGCTGGTACCCGAAAGGCGGTTCAGGTTGAAGCCCCGCAGATTGGTAGCAAATTGCGCGAAGAAGATATCCCGGTTGTCGATCCCTTCTCCAAACAAAAGCGGGTTGTTGTTGCGCCGGTCATCTTTGCGGTTAAGTATCCAGTTTTCCATTCCGCCCAGAATATTCTGCTTGGGAGCACGCCCCCCCGAACGGCTGAACGCTACCCGCGTTGCCAGAATAAGGTCGCGGTGGATTTTCTGGTAGTGCCGCAGATCAACGGTCAGGCGGTTGAAGTTTTGGTAAGCCTGTCCTATCCCCAGGTAGTTTTCGTACCGAACCTTGAACTTGGTACCTTCAACCATATTCATGCCGTTGAGAACAGAATTGTCGAATACAAACTCCGTTTGCAAACCACCGTACTGGGTAGAGCGGTCGGGTTCGGCCAGGGAGCCTACATCTACGAGGCGGGTTACGGTAAAGGTGGGGGCCAACGTGAACCGGGCGTACGTAGAGAAAGGATACGACGCTGACAGTTTTACCTGATTAAAACGGTATTTCTGGATAGCCCCCATGTCCATATACAAGTTGCTGCGATCTACCCGAAGGCCAAAGTCAATCCGGTGTGTGTAGTTGTGGTACTCCGCAAACAAATCACTGTTTCTAAACGTGGTAGACACAAAAAAACCGGCTTTGATCACGTGGTTTTCAAGGAGATCATTCATTGAGATCGACTGCGAATAGCCAAATCCCCGTAGGGGGTCAATGCGCCAGTCAGAAGTAGCATCGTTGGCAATAAATAGTCCCTTGTAGTCGTAAGGGCCTTTAATAGCAATGTTTTCTCTTTTCCTCGACTTTGGAATCAGTGAAGGAACATTAGCCTGAATACCCTTCTTCTGTCTGAACTCAAAGGTTTTCAGCACGTCTTCGTCGAAGGTGTAGTTTTCGGTATCTACCTCCCCTTCCCGGAGCGAAATTTTGTTTTCTTCTGCTACCGGTCTGGCCGTGTCGGCCGCAACTGGGGCAGGTTGGTATTTGTTAGCAACCTGACTGCCTGGGGCCGGGGGTACTTTGCCACTTTTGACCAGGGTAGGTGTGTCGTAGGAAGCGTTGGCATCGAGGCGGTCGATGTAAGCCATTTCGTATGCACCACTTTCCAGACGAGAATAAACTATCCCCCCGTTGCCTTCCAGGGTAATATCTGCATCCCGGATGGTAAATATAAAATTGGTAATCTGATCTACCTGGTTTGTCTGACGATTAAGTTTGAACAGGTTGCGGATGCCTTTGTGTCCCGATAGAAAAAAAACGCTCTCGTCGTTGGCGTACACCGTGGCGATGGCATTTCCCAATGAGTCAACAAGGGGAGTAACAGTTTCGGCTCTCGGGGAACCGTCGTGTTCAAAAAGGCCAACGCTGGTGTTCAGGTTCTTGTAGTTGACCGTTTCGGTACCCAGGGAGTCGCTATTACGGTTAGAAGTAAATACCACTCTGCGGGCCGAGCCCGACACAAATTTAGGTGCTAGGTCGTCAAATAGATCGTTGGTAAGCGGAATCAGAGAAGCCCGCGAAACACTGACAAGATACAGATCGTTTTTGCCTCCTTTGTCGGCACTTACCGCCAGCATGGTACCATCGTCGGATATATCCATATCCACGATCTGATCCAGCCCCCGGATGGTTCGTTTGATCCGGATTACCGGGCGTTTGGTATCAAGCTTATCAAAGATAAACAGGTTTTGCCGGTTATTTTCCTCTACAACTATGGCCAGCGTATTGTACTTTGTCCAGGCCAGCAAAGGGAGAATAGCATCTTGCTGGGCATTACCAAGTTGTATGTTGCCCTGTCTCACCACCATTTTGCGCCCGGTTTCGCGGTTAAAAACCGTAACCTTGTAGCGGTTCTTGTGCAATTCGCTGATGGCGATCCATTTTTCGTCCGGCGATATTTTTATGCTCGCATTGCTGCCCGACTCACTGAACTCGTGCAGGCGATATTTCCAGGTCGGGGTGGGCTCTATGTAGCCTTTGGTAGCTTGCGCGCTCAGAGCGCTGTAGTACTCCCGCCACTCTTTCAAAAACCTCGAATAGGAAGATATGCCCAGTGTACTGGCAATACTCGTTTGCTCCGTACGAATGATGCGGGTAAGGTTCAGGATATTGGAAATATTGTCTCTCCCGTAACGCTCTGCGATAAAATTCCAGATAGAATGACCCACCAGTGTAGCATCTTCGCCAGTAAGCAGAGCGGGTTTTTTGATGGGTCTATTTAAAGAAAGATCACGCATGTAATCACTCAGCTCGGGCGTCCAGCCCTCGGCAATGTATGCGGCAATACCCGACATAAACCAGTCAGGCAGGGTAAGGAGTAAAGAACTTTGTAACGCATCTTTAAGATTGCCACCATACAGCATGTCGTAAACAAAGAGTCTGGAAACTTCCATAACCAGCTTCTTCCGAAAGCTGATCTGATCGCCCGTGAACGCGATTTCTACCCGCGATTGCGCCAGATCCAGTTCCTGATCATCCAGGTCACCAAAAGTGGCCAGCCCCATGTTGCTCTGCATGAGCTCTCCGGGCGAATTGTAAAGAAAAATCTTGATGCGGTTATAGGGCGTATAGCCCAGTATTTCTGTAATCCGGTCAAATTCGCTCTCTGCAAACTGCGCGGTCAGGCGGGCCATACTCTCACCTCCCTGATAATGGTAAACTTCAAAATTAGATGTTTTGAATATTTTCCAATCGAACGTACGGTACTGAATACGATTTTTACCGTACTGCTCCTGAGAAGGATAACGCTGGGCCTGCGTGGGCAAACTGCACGTAAGTACTGTCAGGAGAGCCACCGGCACAAGGTATTTTTGATGCAGAAGTAGTTTCATTTGCGATAATAGACTGACTTTAATGGTAATATAACGAAAAACACCGGTCAATATTCACTAAGGGATTCAATTCTTTGCCTTTCTCCAGATATTCAACCAACTCGTTGGCAAAATAGGGGGCAAGGGAAACACCCTTAGTACCTAGTCCGTTGAATACTCCCACAGACTTATGCCGGGGGTGCAGCCCGATCAGAGGGCGACGATCTTTACTTGATGGCCTCAGGCCGGCTCTTTGCCCTTGAATGGTGTACCCCCCCCGAATCAACGGCCTTAGTTTGGCTTCCAGATAGTTGCGTCCATCTTCGCTGATTTCCCAGTCAAGATCATGCCAGGAGTAGGTGGCCCCCACCCGGTAAAGTCCCTGCTCCTGCCTGGGCAAAATAAAGACGCCCTGATTGACGATTTGCTCCGCCGAATACTGCTCAAAAGTCACGTCCAGAATTTGTCCTTTCACTGGATTGAACGGCAGCCAGTCAAATAATGAATTCTCGCGGGCATCTACTCCCTGGCAAAATAGTACTTTGCCAGCCCGATACTGCCTCCATTCAATAAATGTATCTTTAATTATCAACTCGTTGGCGTCAAATGCGCTTTCAACAAATTGATTATTACTAATAAAAACGGACCGGCTTTTCTGAATAAGTGCCGTCAAATCTACCCAACCCGACCCTTTTACCTCTAATCCGCCATAGGGGTGATTGAGGCCATTGATCAGAGCTTGATTATCAACATCTTGCTTAATATACTTTGCAACTTCTGGTTCGGATGCATAGGTCAGGTAGTTTTTTTTCTCCTCCTCTGACCGGTATGGACGGTAAATTGGAAACGGATACAGCAGTTTGGTATTGAGAGTATGGCCAAGCCGGGTATAAAACTTCTCCGCGTAGGGAAAAAGCGTGTCAGCCAGCCATGTCTTAACTAATTTTCTGCCAGTCAATGGGTTTATGATCCCGGCGGCCACGAGGGAAGCCGAAGGGCGGGTAGAGTCGCTGACGAGCAGCACTTTTTTTCCGGCCTCGATCAGGTGCCACGCCAGGCAAGTACCGGCAATCCCCTGCCCCGCAATCAGATAATCGTAGTG
>CATMVR010000028.1 GCA_950075905.1 uncultured Persicitalea sp.
CCGAGGGCTACGGGTCGTCGGAGGACTCGCTGACCCCGAGCAGCACCGAGCGGTCGGCCCCGTCGACCTCGTCGCCGTCGACTGCGAGCCCGCGCTCGACCTCCTCGGCGACGCCGCCCACGTCCTCGCCGCGGTCGACCTCGTCGGCCACGCCGTCCACGTCGGGTGAGGGGTCGGGCGAGGGGGCCGACTCCTCCTCCGACGAGGCGGAGCCGACGCGCAGCTCCTTCTTCGACGAGGACTGAGTCCGGTCGCACACGACGACGGGCCCGCACCGGGGGTTCTCCGGGGCGGGCCCGTCGTCGTGTCCGGGGGTGCTCAGCGCAGGCGCGGGACGACCGCGTCCCAGATGCGGGAGGCGAGCAGCGCCTTCGAGCCGAACGGCAGCTCGTCCTCGCCGCCGTCGCGGGCGAGCAGCCAGCCGGCGTTGTCCGTGGTCTCGAAGGCCTTGCCGTCGCCGACCGCGTTCACCACCAGCAGGTCACAGCCCTTGCGGGCGAGTTTGGCGCGGCCGTGGGGGAGCACGTCCCCGTCGGCGTCGCCGGTCTCGGCGGCGAACCCGACCACGACCTGACCCGGCCGCGGCGGGTCGGCCACGAGCCCGGCGAGGATGTCGGGGTTCTGGGTCAGCCGCAGCGGCGCCGGCTCCGCGTCGCCGCGCTTGATCTTGTCGGCGGCGGTGTCGACCGGCCGGAAGTCCGCGACGGCGGCGGCCATCACCACGGCGTCCGCGTCGGCGGCGGCACCGCGGACGGCGGCCTCCATGGCGACGGCGGTCCCCGCGGCGACCACGTCCACCCCCGCCGGGGCGCCGAGGTCCGCGGTGTGCCCGGCGACGAGCGTCACCCGCGCGCCGCGCTGGGCGGCGACCCGGGCCAGCGCCCAGCCCTGCCGGCCCGAGGACCGGTTGCCGAGGAAGCGGACCGGGTCGAGGTCCTCCTGTGTCGGGCCAGCCGTAATCAGCACCCGCTTGCCACGCGCGACCGGAATACGCGCAAAATGATTTTGGAGTACCTGCCTGATGTCTTCCGGCTCGGCCAGCCGCCCCACTCCTGTCAGCCCGCTCGCCAGCTCGCCGGTACCTACCTCAATAATGCCGTTGCCGTACGCTCTCAGCCGGTCAAGGTTTTGCTGCGTGGACGGATGTCGAAACATATCCAGATCCATAGCCGGCGCAAAATAAACCGGGCACCGGGCCGAAAGATATACCGCAGTGAGGAGGTCGTCGCACAGGCCATTGGCACATTTGGCCAGAGTATTGGCGGTGGCGGGGGCTATTACCATCAGGTCGGCCCATAAGCCCAGGGCTACGTGGTTGTTCCACTCCCCTACGTCGTTTTGCACGTAGGCCGACAGCGCTGGACGTCTGGAAAGGGTAGCGAGAGTCAGTGGAGTAATGAACTCCGTAGCTGCCTTTGTCATAATAACCTGCACCTCGGCGCCTGCCTTGACCAGCAGCCTGACCAACAGCGCCGATTTGTAGGCCGCAATGCTGCCCGTTACCCCCACAATTATTTTTTTACCGTTCAGATACACAGAAGTTCAGGATGGATGTACGCGGCAATGCTATAAAAAATTAGCCATACGAACAAGTTTCAGTTCGTATGGCTAAGTGCTTGTGCAAAGGTTAGACTAGTTACCCTCTTCGAGTTCGCGGTACGCGTGGTAGGTTTTTCCTTCCAGAAACTCATCGATGGCCATGCTACCCGCTTTGGGCATACGCTCGTAAAACTTAGAAATTTCAATCTGCTCCCGGTTTTCGAAAACCTCTTCCAGGTTATCTACCCCCGAAGCAAACTCAGCAAGCTTGTTGTTGAGTTCCTCCTTCATTTTACTAGACACCTGGCGCGCACGCTTGGAGATAACCGATACAGACTCGTAAAGGTTGCCGGTTACCGCGGCTATTTTATCGGTGTCACGCGTGATAATTGATGGATTTGTTGCCATTGTATTGATCTGATTGTAATGTATATCCGAGTTAGTTTTTGGTCGACGATGTCGTCACTTTGGCTGGTTCTTTGGCAGGGTCTATCCGCTCTTCCAGACGCTTTTTCTTTTCTTTTTCGGCAGCCTCCAGCTTTTCCAAGGCTTCCACGCTACTGGTGTAAAGCCTTTCTGCTTCTTTCAGATAGCCGCTCTGCGGATATTTGTCCACGAAGTTCTGATAAAACTTTACGGCATCCTGGTAGCGTTCTTTCTGCTTGTCGGCAAAGCTACTTTTGGCCAGGGTGTACTGCGCGTCTACTTTGAGATAGGATAGCTCTTCGCTGAACCGGGAGTCGGGAAAATCTTTTTTGAAGTTCTCGATGGAAATAACCGCCGATTTCAGAGATGCAAGGTTAAAGTCGCTTATCTTGTAATACAGTTTTGCTTTCTCATACGCTTTCAGTTCCAGCTTTTCCCGTAATTCAATGATATAGTTAGTACATTCCTTCCGGAACGGGCTGTCGGGATAGGTATTGATAAAGTCCTGCAGAGCCGAAATGGCCGTGAGAGTACTGGTTTGGTCCAGCGTGTGCGGAGCGGAGTCTTTATACAGCGAGTAGGCATGCATATAAAACGCTTCCTGCGCGTAGTCGCTTCGGGCGTAGGTATCATAAAACTTTTTGAACAGGTACTGACTCATGTTATACTGTTCCTGCTGGTATTGGGTATAGGCGTAGTAAAACTGCGCAAGTTCTGACTCCGTACCCCCTTTCAACAGGGGAATCAATTCCTCAAACAGTAACCCTGCCCGGTAAAAATCCCCTTTCTGATAGTACTCTAGTGCGGCATCGTACTTCTCCTTATCCGTACCTGACTTTTGCAACTTGGCAAATTTGCTACAGGACGAAAACAGGAAAACAGCAATGAACAGAACTAATAGAGTGGCAATTGATTGTTTTCGCATAGGGCGGCAAAGGTAATAAAAAAAGCTACACCAAACATAACGCATGGGTAGCTGGGAAAGTATCTCAGGTAGAGCTATTGCTGATGGCGAATGAGCATTTTCTTGGTGGCTACTTTCTTGCCTTCTACGGCAAGCTGGTAGAAGTACATACCGGTGGGTAGCTCCCGCGTGTTGATATGCAGGTTCCGCTCGTTTTTATCGAGGGTATACTCGGCAACGGGCGAACCCAACACGTTGTAAAAAATCACCTTAACATCCTGCACTGAGCCGTTGATGGTGTAGTCAAACTCCGCAAAATCACTGGCTGGATTGGGATACACGTTAGAAACCGTAATGCGGTCGCTGGAATAAAGCTGCTCTTCGGGACCCTTTACCTTTTCTTCAAAGCCGGTGGTACGACGATCGGCCCTTTCGATCTGAGCCGTCGGGTTGGCGGTACTTTCAACGGAAGTATTGGCCGCTACTACCGGATGCGCAAACAGCAGGGCCCGGTAATAATTGGTTAGCGCCTGCGGCTTTTGCAGGGCCAAAGGCTTGTACTCGATTACCGAAGGTTTGGGCATCAGAGCCGGCCGGTCGAGTCCCACAGGCTGCTTTTTGTAGGCCATATCAAGTCGGCTGCGATTGGCAGCTACCTGAGCCTGAGCAACGAGCAGGGTTAGGGTGAATAAAAGGTATGTAAAAAGTATAGTTTTCTTCATGGCATGAATTAAACGTTAGGGCAACAGGATTCACTCGATTCTGTTGATTTACAAAAATATACATAAATAATTATACTCTCAAAATTTATTGTGCAAGAGAAATTAAAATTTCATTAGAATTATGCACACACATCTGCTTTATTATCAAATACAACTAAAAAACCGTTCTAGCTGTTCTGTTTTACCGGGGAATTGAGGCCGTTGGAGAAACTTTTTTTTCAGGCTCCTTCGTTTTTACTTCTTTTTCGACTTTTTCTTCCCTTCCCCAGGTAGTTTGTTTCAGCGATGGCTTTTCGCCAATGCGCCAGTTGAATCCTTCGAGCTGTCGCTCAGCGGGTTTGATATTCTGCGGTGGAATCAGATTGCCATTTGGTCGGCCCAGAAAGGCAATCCGGTACACCCGGTTGTTCCTGAATTGCAGATTCATCTTACCACATTCCACGCGGTTTAGTCCGATCAGATGCTCTTCTTCATCCATTGCGTAGTACGCGCTCTGCCCGTTTCCGTCTACCAGTACCTGCTTTAATTTGGTCTCCTCAGTAAAATAGGCATTGATAGTACGGCCTTTCACCTGATTAAACTGTCTGACCAGCGTATCCTCCGAGATTACAAAAGAGTTACTTCTTAATAGCATACGGTTCACCTTGTTGTTTACCAGAAAAGCACTGATCGAGTCGGCCTCCATCTGATACGTATCTCCCCACAAAATTGGATCCCGAAAAAACAGGATGGTCGAGTCGGCGGTGTTGTAATTGATCGAATCGCACCTTCCCTGAAAGTCAGTTTTAAAAATATATACATTTTTATCTCCAATCAGCTTTCGGGTACTATCCACTTTGTTCTCGATAGAGTACAGCGTATCTGCCCGAATGTAAAGGGTGTCGTCCGATACTACACTTTTCACCAGGGCGTGTCCGTACACCTTCGAAAACCCGACCTCTCCGCGGTAAACTCCCTCATCGCCGGTTAGCAGGGTTTTGTCCTGCCGGGCGAATATCTCCACATTGCCGCGTGCAAACCCTATCTGCTTCTGACTATCATAAAAAAGCGAATCACCTGTCAGGGTGTAATCTTCGTTTTCTACCGTAGTACGCGTACTGAAACTAGACTCCCCTGTTTCGGTATTATACTGTCCTCTCAGTGCAAAAAGCGTACCGTCTTTATTCACAATTCGCGTCGGGCCGTTGAAATACGACCACTTTGTTATCGAATTGTAAATCAGCGTATCGGTCGTTAGGGTATATTTCTCATTGACCAGCTTCACATCCTTGTAATAATCAAAGACCTTCGACCTGGTATTGTACACCCCCTCTTTACTCGTAAGTACGTTTTCCTCATCCACGGTTTTGCCCGGTAGCCGATAGTAGGCCATTCCGTTGGCCATATCATATTCCAATCGCTTCGAGGTAAGCGTACGCTTTTTATCTTTCAGTTCTGCCTTGCGTCCACTCATGACCGCAAGGCGGGTATCGCCGTAGTAAAACAAGGTATCACCGGTTACGGTTATAGTGTCACCCTGCACTATTTTTACATTTCCGTAGGCTTCGATCACATTGGACGAAACATTCTGAATCGCCAGATTACAGTACAGAATTGACCCTTTGTGCCGGAAACGTACGTTATTAATGACCCGGCGGATTTCAATGCCATTCTCATTTATTATCGTCAGGCTGTCGGCTCCGGGCAAGAGCTCCACCTTTTCGGAAGGGCCGCCGGACAGAGCACCGGGCCGCCCCTGTGCGAGGCCGGTCAACGCCATGAGCCACAATCCAACCAGTATTAATAAGTTCTTCATCTATTCTATGACAGTAAAGACCCATAAACGTTTAAAAGGGTTGCCTGGTTCTCCATAATATTTTTGTGGAGCCTGCCAGCAATTCGATTCTGACTATCTTTGGGACTAGATTCTGACCGTAAAATTACGGGGAAAGCATCGCCGGTACCTATGCTTCAAGCTTTTTTAACATTTCTTAACGAAAAACAACTTACCCTCGCCTCCCGAAAAACGCTTCTTGCAGTGAGTGGCGGGGTAGACTCCATGGTGATGGCGGAGCTTTTCCGGCGGGCGGGCTTCCCGTTTGCGGTAGCTCACTGCAACTTTGGTCTCCGCAGTCAGGAGTCGGATCAGGATCAGGAATTTGTGAGAGAATGGGCTTCAAAGCACCAGATCGAAGTTTTTGTAAAACGGTTTGAAACGCAACAGCACGCCGACCAGGAACGCATTTCCATACAGATGGCAGCCCGTGACCTGCGCTACGCCTGGTTTAACGAGCTTCTGAAAAGCCAATCCTTCGACTACCTTGCCACGGCCCACCATAGCGGCGACTTGCTCGAAACTACCCTGCTCAACCTCGTGCGGGGAACGGGACTGCCTGGCCTGCCGGGTATTGTACCGGTGCAGGGGCAGTTGATCAGGCCACTCCTGTTTGCCACTAAACAGCAAATTATGGACTTTGCCAAAAAAGAACAGATTCTTTGGCGGGAAGACAGCTCCAACGAGAGCGACTACTACCGCCGAAATCTGCTGCGCCACCGGGTAGTGCCCGTACTGCAACAGATCAACCCCTCGCTCGAATCGACCTTCCAACATACCGCCGAACGCCTTCGGGCGGCTAATACTCTCCTGCGTGCCTACCTCGATGACTGGGCCAAAACCGCCGTACAACGGGCAGGCAACTATACGTTCATATCCATTGCCGCTATTGAGCAGGCCCATGAGCCCACGCTTCAGCTGCACGCCCTTCTTGAACCCTTTGGATATAGCTACGCTCAAAGCCGGCAGATTGTGACAACCCTGACCCATACCAGCGGAAAAATATTCTACTCTTCCAGTTTCCAGTTACTTAAAGATCGCTCTAAACTCATTGTCCAGCCTCTTGCTACCCAGGTCGTACCGGAACCCTTACAGATTACTATGGCTGATACTGAGATTAAAGTAGCCGGACTGTACACCTTGACGATCCGGCGGGAATTGCCTTTTTCTGAGTTCATGCCAACCTCAGACCAAAATATTTCGTACTTTGACCAGGAATCCGTGGTCTTTCCCCTCACGGTCAGGCCCTGGCAGCAAGGAGACTGGTTTTGCCCGTTTGGGATGCGGGGAAAGCGCAAAAAAGTAAGCGATCTGCTCATTGATGAGAAGGTGCCGCTAACCCAAAAAAATATATGCATGGTGCTAACCGACGCGAGTGAAAGAGTACTATGGGTAATTGGAATTCGCGCTGACGATCGCTTTCGGGTTCAGGAAAACACCCGAAAAATCCTTAGACTATCAATTAAGTAAGTGATTGTATTATAAATACTTACACCGCATCTGATGTAAAATACTTTATGCTTTTAGATTCACTGTTGACTTTCTTCCCTAAAAAGATAAAATTGGCATTTTCTTTGCTGATAGTATATAGGACTATACAAATTCATACTATTTTGAAACTATTACCCGCTATGAGAGTCTGCCGATACCACCTCCTAGGGGCTTTGTTTCTGTTACTGCTGTCCGCAGGAGCAATGGCCCAAAGCACCCGCCTGCGAGCTGCCAATAAGCAGTTTGACAACATGAGTTATATCAACGCGGTACGGGGCTATGAAGAATTTTTGCGGCTTGATAAATATAAAGATCCTCTGGAAATCAAGGAGGCGCTCATCAAGCTAGGGTACAGCTATCGCCGCCTTCAGGATACAAAAAATGCCGACCGAATATACAGCGAACTGATCGAGAAATACCCTGACCTGCCCAGCGAGGTGTACCTGTACTACGCGCAGGCCCTGGCAAGCAACCGAAAATACCGCGATTCGCAAAAAATGTACGCCAAGTACGGTGAAATGCAGAAGGAAGACCTCCGGGGAAAGAAATTTACGGTATCCTATATGGATATGAACCGCTTTTACCAGGACTCCGCCTCCTATAAGGTAGAATACATGCCTTTCAATTCGCGGCAGGCAGATTTTAGTCCTGTATACTACCAGAAGGGGCTTGTATTTGTCTCGGCCCGCGACGAAACCGGCATGATCAAGCGGGTCTTTAATTACAACCAAACTCCCTTCCTCGACCTATATTTCCAGCCCGATACGGCCGAGCTACGCGGTGTTTCCGATGAAATCAGCACGGCGGCTTCCCTTAGTGGTAGCGATATCAATAAGCCCGGTAACGGAAACCCCGCCAAAAATACGCTCTCAAAAACCGAGATATTCAGCCGTACTCTCAACACTAAGTACCACGAAGGCCCTCTGACTTTCTTCAAGGATCAGAAACGGGTGATTTTCACCCGCAACAACGACGATCGGGGCAAATCCGGCAAAAGCGGAGAAGGTATCCGTAAGCTGAAACTGTACTACGCAGAGCAGGATGCCGCTGGTAAGTGGGTAAATATCAAGGAGCTACCTTTCAATAGCAAAGACTACTCCTGCGGCCACCCGGCGCTTTCGCCCGATGATTCCAAGCTTTACTTTGTCTCTGACATGCCCGGAGGCTACGGTAGTACGGATTTGTACGTGGTGGATGTTAACAATGGCCAATGGGGTAGCCCGGTAAATATGGGCCGCGAGATTAATACCGAAGGCAACGAAATGTTTCCGTTCATAGATGCAAACGGGCAGCTGTACTTCTCCTCCGACGGCCATGAGGGCCTAGGCGGACTGGACGTTTTCTCGGCAGAACTGAAAGACGATATCGCGCTTAAAGGCGTCACCAATATGGGCGCTCCCGTCAACTCCGAAATGGACGATTTTGGTTTCATTACGGACGCCATTCGCTCTTCGGGTTATTTTAGCTCCAACCGTAAGCGCGGGGCTTCCGACGACAATATTTACAGTTTCCGGCGGGTATGCAAGCAGCTCGATCTTTTTGTGTATGACGCTAAATCCAAAGAGCCCATCGAAGCCGCCGACGTGCGGGTCGTTAAAAATGGGGTGAATCAGCAGTTGCAGACCTCCGGCCTCGACGGTAGTGTACGGCTGTGTCTGGAAGCCGGCTCTGACTACGAATTCCGGGCTATCAAGGAAGGCTACGCCGCCAATAGCGTCCGGTTTTCTACCCTTACGCAATCGTCAAACCCCTCTTTGGGGCTCTCTGTTTACCTCGACCGGAGCGAAAATACGTCAATTGTCAAGGGGGTGATCCGCAAAGAGGTAGACCAGCAACCCGCCGACGGAATGAAAGTGACGCTGCGCAACGAGAAGAACAATTCCGAGAAGACCGTCACTACGGGCCCCGATGGCAGCTATGAGTTTGACATGGACCCCAACTCAAACTATACCATTACGACCGAAAAAGACAAATACACCCGCGACAAAAACCAGATTAAAACCGGCAGACGCGGAGAAGTAGTGGAGAACAATGTAGGGGTATACGGCGAGGGAGATGTGTTCCGTCTGGAAAATATCTACTACGACCTGGATAAATTCTTTATCCGGCCAGATGCCGCCAAAGAGCTTGACCGGGTGGTATCACTTCTGAAAAAATATCCCGAGATGACCATCGAGCTCCGCTCGCACACCGATAGCCGGGCCAGTGATGAGTACAACAACAAGCTTTCGGAACGCCGGGCACGCGCGGCCTACGACTACATCGTAAGGCGCGGTGTAAGTCCTATGCGCCTCATTGCCCGGGGCTACGGGGAAAGTCAGCCTGTAAACGACTGCGTAGATGGAGAAAACTGCTCGGAGGATCAATACCAGATGAACCGCCGTACGGAATTCAAGATTCTGGCGGTGCAGTAATCCACCTTTTCCTGTCACGTATAAGAAAACGCCCCGAACCAATCGGGGCGTTTTCTTATTATATACTATCGGAGGAGTTCTTTCCTGAAAGCGAAACTAAGTTTACCCCAATACGATGAAGAACGGTACTATGCCACGAAAAACTTATACCGATATTACCCTGGCGGAGATGCGGGCGCTCCGCCAGGAGCCCGGCACAGTGGTAGTAGACGTGCGCGAGCCCTGGGAGTTTGAAGAATTTAACGAAGGAGGCATGAATATTCCCCTGGCGAAGATCCGAGAAAACCGGGCCTTGCTGGAACCCTACCAAAGCATTCTGGTCATCTGTACCAACGGGGTACGTAGCAAAGTAGCCGCCATGGACTATTGCCGGATACCCTCCTGGGAAGATAAGGCTATCTACCACTTGCAAGGGGGTATTCTGGAAAGTGAATAAACAAGTGGTTTTCAGGCACCTGCCTCTACCTCGCCGGTAAATACCCGCACAGCGGGACCAATCAGGTAAATGTCGTCAAAATGGGCGGGTGCCGTTTCTTTGAAGGCAATCTGCAGCTTGCCGCCCACTACGTCGATATCTACCGGTCCCTCCCAGCCAAAATGGGCGTGCGCAGACAGGGCGCAGGCGGTCACGCCGGTGCCGCAGGAGTAGGTTTCGTCTTCCACGCCCCGCTCGTAGGTGCGTACTTTCAGGTGGTTAGGAGCCTGCACCTCCACAAAATTTACGTTAGTGCCTCCTCTCGGCCCATAAGTTTCGCCGTAGCGTACAGCTTTTCCGATTCTCACAACGTCGGTCCGATCGACATCCTCTACGTATGTTATATAGTGAGGCGAGCCGGTATCCAGAAAGTCATGGTCAGTATGCTGTTCAACACCCCGTACCTGTCCCATTTTTAAATGAACCAGTTCTGGCGTAGCGGTAGCTTCGTGGGGGCCATCAACGGCCAGAAAAGAGGTAGATCGCTCGAAGATGTCAAGATCATGGGCAAACCGGACGGTGCAACGCCCCCCGTTGCCGCACATGCTCCCCTCGGCGCCGTCGGCATTGAAGTATACCATCCGAAAGTCATAGCCGGGCTCTCTGCGCAGCAGGATCAGCCCGTCAGCCCCAATGCCAAAACGGCGATGGCAAAGCCTGGCGATGAGATCCTGGCTGATCGGAAAAGTTTCTTCCCGATCGTCGATCATGATGAAGTCGTTGCCGGTGCCCTGGTATTTGTAAAAGCGTATGGTCATGGTTAGAGGAAAACGTCTTTGCAAAATACAACAAAGCCCCGCCGGTAAAAATCCCGGCGGGGCACAAAAATTTCATCCGCAAGGGAAGTGATATTACTTGGTAGGCTTCAGCTCCTTGATACGGGCTGCCTTTCCCTGACGTCCGCGCAGGTAGTACAAGCGGGCACGACGTACTTTACCACGACGGATCAGCTCAATCTTGGCAATTGTGGGGGAAAGGATAGGGAAAATCCGCTCTACGCCAACGCCGTTTGAAATCTTACGTACCGTGAAGGTTTCGCCGGTGGTGCTCAGGTTGCGGCGCTGAATGACCGTGCCCTGAAACAACTGGATACGCTCCTTGTTTCCTTCTTTGATCTTTACGTGTACGTTGATGGTGTCGCCTGACTTGAAGTCAGGATACTCTGCTTTACGGTTCTCGACCGTAGCCTCTACGAGTTTAATCAGTTCGCTCATGACGATGTTTGTATAAATAAAATAGTAAAAGCCTGCTTTCAGCGGATGGAGTGACGCCCCTTCATTCAAAACAGCCTTGTAAAAAACGAGTGCAAAGATAGAAGTACTTTTTGGTAATTGAAAGGAATCACTATTTTTACAATATGAAAATTTTATCCGCATCCCAAATTCGCGATCTCGACGCGTACACAATTCAGAATGAACCCATTAGCTCATTGGATCTGATGGAAAGAGCCGCCCTGGCTTTTGTGAAATGGTGGTGCGCCCGCATCGACAACCAGCGCCATGTTGCAATCTTCTGTGGTAAAGGCAATAACGGAGGCGACGGCCTGGCTATTGGCCGGCTGCTGTGCGCCAAAGGGTACAGCGTGGGGGTGTACGTTGTGCAGTATACCCAAAAAGGATCGGACGATTTTCAGCGCAATTTGGAGCGGCTGGAAGGCTTCCTTACCGTGCGGGAAATTTCCCGACCGGAAGATATGCCCGCACTCCCAGTAGAATGCGTTGTGATTGATGCCCTCCTGGGCTCGGGCCTTTCCCGGCCTGTATCCGGCCTGCTCAAAGAGGTCGTGTCTGCCTTTAATCACAGCTCCGCTCAGGTGGTGTCTGTCGATATTGCCAGTGGCTTGTATCCCGACACTCCCAACGGACCGGACGACCCCATCGTCCGGCCAGACTATACCGTGAGGTTTCAGCTTCCCAAGCTGGCTTTTATGATGCCACACAACGGCCCCTACGTGGGGGACTGGCAGGTAGTGGACATAGGGCTGTCCGCGCATTTTATCGAACAGGCCAAAACTCCCTATTTTTTTACTGATACAGGTACCATCCAAAACCTGATTCGCAACCGGGAAAAATTTTCGCACAAGGGTACCTTCGGCCATGCCCTGCTGATTGCCGGAAGTTTTGGAAAGATGGGAGCCGCTGAGCTAGCCGGCAAGGCCTGCCTGCGGTCGGGCGTGGGATTACTGACCGTGCACGTACCCCGTTGCGGGTACGCCATCATGCAGATTTCCCTGCCCGAAGCCATGGCCTCGGTAGATATTCACGAGCAGCTCATCACCACCCTGCCCCCACTAAACACCTACTCGGCCATAGGCATTGGCCCCGGTCTTGGCAAAGACCCGCAGACGTTACGTGCTCTAAAAAACCTGCTGGATACTACCGCTGCACCGATGGTCTGGGATGCCGACGCGCTCAATTTGCTCGCCGAAAACAAAGAGCTGCTGGGAAATCTTCCCGAAAATACCATCCTGACCCCACACCCGAAAGAATTCGAAAGACTCACCCAAAAAAGTGAGAATGACTACGACCGGCTGGAACTAGCCCGGAAATTTGCCAGGGAGCACCGGGTCATTATCTGCCTTAAAGGTGCGCATACGGCCGTGTTATGGGCCGACGGCACGGTGCACTTCAATGGCACGGGCAATGCCGGCATGGCCACCGGTGGAAGTGGCGATGTGCTCACGGGTATCCTGACCGCCCTGATCGCCCAGAAATATAGTCCCGAAGACGCGGCCCGGCTGGGGGTTTTCCAGCACGGTGCGGCCGGAGACCGGGCGGCAGATCAGCGTAGTCAGGTGGCGATGATTGCGTCAGATATTGTGGAAAATCTGGGATGGTAGGGCGGTCATTTTGTGGAATTATTTACTTGGTTCTCTGAGATGTTTATATTTTTTTTTGACTATTCCAACCATTCAGCAACCAAGCTCCTCTTATTGACGTATATAAAATGACAGGTAATTCTACCTGTTTTTGCAAAGAGGGGATTTTACTCTAAAATTTCTCCCCACCAAGCACGAGTTTTGTAACAAGTTCAAGCACCATATAAACATCATCTCAACATGAAAGAGGCAGTACAGCGCAATTGGGAGGGTCTCACTCCTGGAAAAAAGAGTCAAAAATTAGCCTTCGATCAGGCAACCCTCCTGGGAAGTTTAGCTATCATTATTTTCGCCTACATTATTTTCCGTTTCATCTACCCGCTTATCGACAAGGGTGTCCTTTGGTAGGCAAACCCATCAGCTCAGTATAGTGTAAGTAGCCCAGGCTGACACGTACGCCAGTACCATGGTGTACACCAGTTGAATCATGGGCCACTTCCAGCCGTGTGTTTCACGGTATACGGTGGCCATGGTGCTCATACACATCATGGCGAAAACATAAAACATCAGTAAAGAGAAGGAGACCGCCGTCGTATACATGGGTCCTCCCGTGTACGGGTTTCTTTCCTTTTGCAGGCGCTTTCGGATAGTGAGCGCGTCTTCGCTGGCATCTGAACCAATGCTGTAAATGGTAGACATAGTACCCACAAAAACTTCGCGGGCAGCAAAGGAAGTGATCAGGGCGATACCGATTTTCCAATCGTATCCCAGTGGCCGGATAGCCGGCTCAATAAATTGGCCAAAGTGCCCGGCGTAGGAGCTTTCCAGCTGCGCCGACGAAATGGCTGCTTCTTTTTCGTTTTCGGTAGCAGTAGCGGGTATCTCCGTGAGCGCCCGCGAGCGGGCTGTCTCCATACTATCTCCCGGGCCATAGGAGGCAAGTACCCACAGTACAATAGATATGGCCACAATGATTTTCCCGGCTTCCAGCACGAATGATTTGGTACTATCGTACATCATGATGCCCAGATGGCTCCACCGCGGCAGTTTGTACGTAGGCATTTCGAGGATAAAGTAGCTGGGTTCACGCCGCGGGATAAACTGCGAAAAAAGCCAGGCCGAGCCCAGCGCCCCCAGCAAGCCCAGAAGATACAGTCCAAGCAGTACCAGCCCCTGCAAATTCAGAATACCCAGTACTGTCTCGTCTGGCACCACCAGCGCGATCAGAATGGTATAGATAGGCAGCCGGGCCGAACAACTCATCAGCGGTGTGACCAGAATAGTGAGCAGGCGCTCGTAGCGATTGCTGATGCTACGGGTAGTCATAATGGCAGGTACCGCGCAGGCCACGCCCGAAATAAGGGGTACCACGCTCCGGCCATTCAGGCCGAATTTACGCATCAGTTTATCCATGATCACCATGACCCGGGCCATGTAGCCCGACTCTTCCAACAGGCCCACCAAACCAAAAAGAAAGGCAATCTGCGGAATAAATATTATGACCCCACCAATACCGGCCATCAGCCCGTCCGTCAGCAGATCATTGATCACTCCCTCGGGCAGCGTCTGCTTGGTCCATTCAATGGCCTGCGCCGTGGCCATGTCGATCCAGTCCATGGGGTACTGCGCCCAGGCAAAAACCGCCTGAAAAATAACAAGTAATACGAGCAGGAAAGCAACGTATCCCCATACCGGGTGAAGCAGAATTTTGTCGAGCCGGCGCGTCCAGGCGGGCTCATCGCTCTCGCCCTGCACCGTCACAGATTTCTGCACCAGAGGCCGCAGGCGTTCGTAACGCGTGATAGTTTCATTGGCCAGAAAGTCTGTTTTATCAAAAACATACTTTTCCATGAGCCCGTCCAGATGTACCCGCTCCTTCTGATCCAGGAAGGTAAATGCGTCGTGCTGGCAAACGTACTGAATGGCCAGGTAATTGTTGTCGAGCTGGTACGTCTGCTTTACTTCCTCCACCAGGTCCGGGTGGGTTTCGGCGGGGTCCAGAAAGTAGGTAACAGTCTGCCCGGAACGATCGGCCTGCCTTTGCACGGCTTCGCGTAGCAGGTCCATTCCTTCTCCCGTCCGGGCGTTGATCCTCACTACGGGTACCTGTAGCTGCATGGCCAGCTGCACCGCATTGACCCGCAAATTCATGCTTTCGGCCACATCCAGCATATTCAGTGCCAGCACGGTAGGCAGGCCCAGATCGGCAATTTCGGTATAGAGCAGGAGATTTCTTTGCAGGTTGGAGGCATCAGCTACCACGATTACTGCCTCCGGGAAGTCAGGATGAGCCGGGTTAGCCAGGATATCCATTACCACCTGCTCGTCGCGGGATTTGGGATAAATACTATAAATGCCGGGCAGATCGATCAGGGTAGCTTCGGTGGGCGGCTCCTTTTCGGAAACAGCGGCATCCACAACAGCAGGAACGGGGTTCAGAAGAGGCGTAAAACGCATCACCCCAGATTTTTTCTCCACCGTAACCCCGGGGAAGTTCCCGGTTTTCTGGCGCAAGCCCGTCAGTTGGTTAAAGAGCGTGGATTTTCCGGAGTTGGGGTTACCAATTAAGGCGATTTTATATAAGGAGGATTTCAATGGAATACTTCACCAGTTAATTTTAGTAGAAACTGTAAGTGTTACTCCACCATAATACTGGCGGCTTCATTGCGCCGGAGCGACAGGCAGTAACACCCTCCCACCCGTACACAGATGGGGTCTCCGAAGGGAGCAATAGCATCTAAACGTACCTCACAACCAGGCAAACAACCCATTTCCAGCAATTTGAGAGACATATCACGGTCATTGAACGACTTAATGATCGCTTTTTCTCCTTTTTTCAAATCGGCGACATTCCGGGCGATGATCATGGGCTTATTTAGATTTAATATAATTAAACACAAAGTAAACGTATCAACACCATATTATCAAATGATTTGAGTCATGTTTTTTCTTTTGCGAATAAAAGTCATGTAAAAACCTTAGCGACTACTCACAACTCTACGCCTTTATGCCGTACTTTTGTGGCGAATTAAGAACTTTTCTCTAACAGGCAGCGTCCAGGACAGCAGCCTTTTTCCATTGAAAATCAATGGCCAGCGTACGAGAAACTTGTTGGCTACCCAAAGACAGGCTAACGAGAGAAACACCCAACAATTACCCCGGCTGAACGCCGCCATCTGACAGCCGAATTACCCTCATGAAAGAAATCAGCACGTTAATCTGGAAGGAAATAACGCTCGAATGGCGCCAGCGCTACGCGCTGAGTGGCATGCTGCTTTACGTGATCAGTACCGTTTTTGTGTGTTACCTGAGTTTCAGCCTGAAACGGAACTTCCTGACCCCCATCGTCTGGAATACCCTATTCTGGATCATCCTGCTCTTTACGGCCGTCAACGCCATTGCCAAGAGTTTTGCCCAGGAACGCTACGGCCGCTTGCTCTACTACTACACCCTGGCGAGCCCACAGGCCATCATCATTTCCAAAATAGTGTACAATTCCGGGCTGATGCTGGTACTGGCGGGAATTGGTTTTGGTTTCTACGTGTTTGTTATGGGAAATCCGGTGGCTGACCTGGGGTACTACCTTTTGAGCATAGGATTGGGCGCGCTGGGCTTTGCCTCGGTACTCACCATGGTGGCGGGCATTGCCTCCAAAGCCGAAAACAGCAGTACGCTGATGGCGGTACTTAGCTTCCCGATCATCCTGCCCATGCTGCTGATGACCATCCGTCTGGCCAAGAATGCCCTGGATGGGCTGGATAGAAGCGTAAGTACCGACGAGATAAGTACTTTGCTGGCCATTGATGCCATTGTGATTGTACTGTCGTACCTTTTGTTTCCCTACCTATGGCGAAGCTGACCTGCCGGCTCCATGAAAACGTAATGGCCGCGCGATACGTTAATACTATATAGAGCAATCAAAAGCCCTGATCCGGCTAATAAACAAACAACTAATAACCTGCTAACCGTAAGACAATGAAAAAAAGCTGGTGGAAGATCCTGACTGTGGTCATACTCTTTTACGTTATTTTCCAGGGCCTGCTTGGCCCGGTAACCTGGCAGCCCATTCTGAAC
>CATMVR010000029.1 GCA_950075905.1 uncultured Persicitalea sp.
CCCCGAAAAAATGCCCGATGCCCTTGCCGACCTGCTTGCCGATGGGGCCGGTATTGATGGCGAAAGGTACGGCAAAGCTCACATCACTATCGGTCAGGTGGGAGTAAATTCGCTGCCCTCCTGGGTGTCGCACATAAAGCAGGGTAAATCCCTTTTTGATACACACCATCGAATCGGCTGGATTCTGGTCGTTAAGCGTACCCTTTTGGAGGTCTGCAAACAGTTTGTCACATTGGGCGTTGAAGGCAATACCCACACGGCCGTCAGCAGAATTAGTGCGGTTTGAATGAATTTTTTATTTGTTTAAAGGGGGGGGCGAAAAGGTGAAGAATATGGTTTAGGAGCAGCCCTATTCATTGCCATAGGGCCGCTCCTTCACCGTTCAGAAAGCATCCTCATTTTCTGTAAGTTGCTTTTCTATTCGGTCGGCTTCCTGCGCCAGGTTGTTCAGGATTCGGTAAAGCTTTACCGCAGCCGTATTCACAGGTACGGAAGTACCCAGATACACGTATACTTTCCCGGTGCTCTCCTCTTCTTTTATCTGCCAGGACCAATTGGTGTAGTTCCAGTTCTTTTTCAATAAATCGAAGGCTACCCGGTTGTCAAACCGGCTCTTATCTACCAGCAGTACCCTTGATATAATGGTCATATAGTCTGTCGAAAAACTAGTATTTACCTTGCCAAAAAGGAGTACGGCCTGGGTGCGGTCTTCTTCAACGCTGAAGGTAAAGGTAATAACTCCTGACTCTGAAATACGGTGCTTCAATTCGGTTTCGCGAACCTTCTCTATGATCACCTCATCGACACCACTGCCGGAGGTTTGAGCGATGGAAAACTGGACTGGAAGCAAGCCAAACAGGCAAACAAGGATGGTGTTAGATACAGTACGCATGGTGATGGTTGGTTTGGGTGAAAAAATAAATGTTTTATTGGGTTGATACAGGGTATTCGGAAAATTGGGTATGGCATCACCAAAAAGAATAAATTTTTTTGTGATCACCTGACCCTCACTATCCTGGCGCAGTACCGTACACTCGGTGAAGCCCCCATGGCACCAAACGGTGCCCGGCCTTTATGATGGGCATCAGCAGTTACCTACATGCCAGTCCACTGAAAAACCCAACCAATGATGCCGACAGCATAGAAGCGGCTCTGCGTAAGGTGGGCTTTACCGTGACCAAACGTACCAACACAACTTTGGGCCAGGCCCAGGCGGCTTTTGATACTTTTGTAGCCAGCCTGCGGGCCGGTGATGTGGTGCTATTTTTCTTCTCTGGCCACGGCAAGAACGTAAAAGTAGGCAGCTAACGGGTGGGGCACAGACTATTTGGCGCTCAATTCAACGACCAGTCAAAGCCACTCAGAAAACGCCTTTTTTCGTAGGCATCATCTATAAGGCGGATGGTTGCCGTCGAAGTGTTGCCACTATCGTCGATGTTAATAATGCTCATGGAGCCATACTCGTTTCGCGACAAATAGAAATTGTCTGCCGTGTAAGACGGATACCGTACCCTGGTACCGGGATATACCGGGGTGTAGCCCGTCAAGCGCATTCCATTGACCGTATTCTCAATTCGGATGGTTTGCTCTACCATGACGGTGCCTTTGTCCTGCGTATAATAGCGTACTCTCATCTTGCCGGTACCTCCATCAAATAATACCAGGGCGGCTCGGTACTGGGTCATACCGGCAATAAATTTGACCTCGAAAATAGATTGTCCAATGGATGCCAGAGGTGAAGAAAGCAGCAGAATAGTGACGATGATGATGTGAATAGGTTTCATGATTTTGGTAGTTTTAGGTGGATTTTTTAAGAAAATTGAAATATTACTGTTTTGGCTCACAAAACGAGCGACTGAAATTGGTGTATTTCATTCCGATGGGGGTATAGTTGATGGTAGGGTTGGAGGTATTGAGGGCCACAATGGACGTACTGAGTGCACAGGGCAAAGGAAGACCATAATTTTTAAATTTGATCCGCTCTCCCACGCTGGCATACACAATGTCTCCCACGAAGGATGTACAGTTGTATAATAACGGGTTATAGGTAAGGTTTCGCTGCAGGAAAATTTCAAAACTTTCCTTTTGGGTATTGTCCAGTAAGTAATACCGGGTCTGCTCCCCAAAGCCACTTTCAATACCTGTTCGAATATCTGAGCCTTTCCCATTGGCCAAACCGCGTTTGGTAACTTCTGGGTGCCAGTCCGGCCATAACCCGTAGTAGGTTGTTTTTCCATTGTCGGTAAGGCTTACCCACGCATGTCCGTAGTTGGTGCAGTCATTTTTGCAGTCATTGGCCGGTTCGCTGGAATGAATTCCCAGGTAGGCACGTTCAGAAGGGCAACCGGTAACCTCAAACTCCCATTGGGTACCTCCATCGAGGCAGCCCGAAACGTATATGTCTATACGTTTTCCTTTTTTGGGGTCGTAATACACATTAAACTCACTCTTTTGGCCCACAAATCCATTGGCGGCCGAAACATTTTTGCATTGGCCAACAGGTGGTGTTTGTCCTTTTTCCAGTAGTTTACCGGTGCTGCGTACCCATTCGCCTGCGTACTGAATATCTATACGGTCCTTCACCGTAAATGTATTGTACCGGATCGTAACCCAGCCGGCTTTGTTGCCCAATTCGTAGGAGCGTACCGTCATACCGTCCTGTCCTTTTTCCAGGCCAAGGGTAGTACCACCATTGGCACAAAAATCAACTGGCGGTACAATGCCCACTTGCATGGTGACAGGTTCACTTGCCTTGCCTTTATCATCATACAGCTGGTAAAAAATCCGAAAATTACCGGCGAGAATATGAGCCGGAATACCAACATCCAGCACAAACCCGTTGCGTTCAGGATTGGCATTTACGTCGCCTAAACGGGCTTTTGAAGGTTGGTATGGGATATCCCAGTACACATCCGCTCCTTCTACTTGTAGATAAATTCCCTTTAATTTTTGGATTGAACCAATCGTGTAAACAAACGGAACAAACAGCGAATTATCGCTGGTAACTGATGCACTTGGCTGGTACTTCTCTATCCGGAAAGAGGGATCCTGAACGCCAGCCAGCAAGCCGCCGCTTTTGAGTTTTCCATTGATTTTCAATGCTTTCGTTAGGTCAGAGGGTTGGGTGCCTGGGTCAATGGAATCCGGGGTGGGGTCAACTGATTGGCAGCCAATAAAAGCCATCAGAACGATGGTGTAGGCAAAGGCCAGGAAGTGGGATGTACTTTTTAATTTTGACATGGTAGGATCTGGTTAGGTTGGTTTTATTCTTAATTCGGGAACTTGGTCTATTCATCACTATTTTTTTTAAATATTTTAATTGTCTGATTGACACCAAATGTCTTTGGTTCATTGAGACCGTGCTGGTGAATCAATGAATTCTCCTGGTTGGTTCTAATTCTTTATCTTGAAAGCGCGAGAAACATGACACTTACGCCAGAAAAAAAAATTCAGGAAAGTGATGATGTATTGGGTTGGAAAAGGAATAAATAGAAGGACAATGGAAGAGAAATGCAAAATATGCTCATTGTACCTGGCGTTCGAAACTGCACATCAAATTTTTCATAAAAAATATTCCACCTTTCCTAGTGATGAGTTCTGCTTTCTACCGAATGAGTAGTATAACCAAAACTACTCCACCAAATGAAAGCACTCCACGCCCCAATCACAAACCGCTTCTTAGGCTTCGCCCTCAAAACCCTTCGCGAAGTACCCACTAAGCTCGTCGGCACCGCTCAGGCCCTTTTTGTCTATTATGTAGTGCCTTTGCTGTGGCACCTTGATCTACTTTTGTCGGGAGCTATCCTTGTTCCCATGGGTGCCTGCGTGCTGGTCTTTTTGACCCAGCCTAAGTTTGTTTTGCAACAACTCTTTGACGAGGAGGATGGTAATTCCATGAAAATTCTGCTCGGGGCTACAATTCTCAGCCAGATGGTTACGGTGACGGAATGGGCTTATTTTTCTAAAAATCAACCTTACTACTGGACAATCGCCTCGGTACTGGGTATTAGCCTGATTGGTGCAGGACTCCTACTCAGAGTATGGGCAATCGTTGAGTTAGGCCCCAATTTCGACAACCGGGTCCACATACGAAAAGACCATGAACTTATCGTTACCGGCCCATATCGCTACATCCGTCATGGCAGCTATACGGGGGTGTATATGCTGGCGATTGGTATTGCAGTGTATTTTTCTGCCTGGTTCAGTGTAGTGTTTTCAGTTATTGTACTAGGATGGGCCTATCGGTACCGAATTGTGCACGAAGAGAAGGCATTGCTTTCCTACTTTGGGGATGCCTACCGCGACTACATGAAAAAAACCTATATGCTTATTCCATTTCTGCTGTAAGAAATACTGGGGTAGTCTGACTATATCGGCTGCCCTACTCCTTCTATTTTCCATACCACACTAAACAATCCCACATCATGAACTTATTTGTGTCTATTGCCCAAGAAAACGAGCTCCATGAAGCCGAAACCTTACTCCATGACGTCTACAAGGAAGAATTTGATCTTGACTTTGACTGTTTTGACAGGGTTTTCCCATTAGAATTTCCCAGGGAAGTATTACTTATACGAAACGAGGACGGACAATTGGTTGCAACGGCCAGTTTTATGCAGTCTGTCGAGGGTTTATTCCCTTCCGAATATTATTTTGGAGCCAGAATTCAACAGCAGGCATCCCAGTTTTCGATGGCCAGCACCGTAGAAGTCGGACGTTTGGCAAAAAGGGGAGACTTCAAAGATTCAGTCATTGCAAGTACCGTAATGCTGGCAACCAACGATTACCTGAAATACCGCGGCTATGAAAATTGGCTTGCTACGGTGAAACCACTCTTATATTCAAGGTTGGCACGTACAGGCCTGGAAATGGTTCCCTTCGAACTGGGTCCCGAAAAAACCGGTGCACAGGCAGAGTGCGTAAGCCGCTACAAAGGAAATAGCATTTCAGTGTTTAGGGCTTCGGCCCAAAGCACGGCGGCGGCTTTTGAGCCAATCAGACACACGCTTGTAAATCACAGCGTGGAGCTGACATTCTAAGCAGTTAGCCGGGATAGGTTTTTTAAACGCTAGGAGAGTACCTGATAAGTTGGTATTTCAGCAGGCAGGGGTAGTAGCTGTTGATATGAAAACTTTACTAATATTTTTGGATACATCCCCGATACAGACTGTAAACGGGATTCAATCATTCAATGCCTTTTACTGCTTTTTCAAATCAGCAAATTGCCCATAGATTAGCAAGCTGTAATTTCCTTTTCCTTTTCCTTTGCTTTGGTTGGGGTAGTTTTTTATGGTGTAGGTACCATTTTTTACCTCATTAAGTGTTAAATCATTGGTAAGGTCGCGCCCCACATAACTATACACTACTTCCTGTCCTAGTGGATCATACACTGTATAGCCTGCATCAATATCGGCGGTCATGGTAATACTAATAGCTTCAAAACAATGAGCTAAAAAAAAGGGCTTAGGGTAGAGGAATTATTAGTTTCATATTGCATTGAGTTTTCTTGAATATTTATTTTGGTACTAATGACCGTGGTGTTTAATCGCGCTTAGGCAATGGGATCTTAGCGGCTTTTAGCTTTTCTATTGTCGCCCTAAGGCCCGCCTGTTCAGCAGCACTCTTACTTGTTGAGGTGCCAGTTGCTTCAAATTCTTCTGAATAGACTTTGCTTTTGTCTTTTGTTAAGTAAAAAGTCATGGTTGATTTTATTCTGGCAGTCCACTTGCCATTCGTTCCTTCTGGCTGAAATTCAGAAGGTCGACGCGTGAGTATGCATAGATAGTGCGCGTCCAACTCAGCGGTAAGATTACGGGTAGATGGCCAATAACCATCCAGGATCGCAACGGCCGTTCCACCCTCTACGAGTGAGACCATGCCCGTTTTAACCGTGTAGCCAGGTAAAGTTGCGGTTAGTCCCTCTACGGCCTTTTGCGTCATACTCCAATCTATTTGAGTTGCTCTTTCCGAAAATAGCCCAAGTACGGCTACCTTACTCTCAAACCCCTCTACGGGCTCGTCAGGAGGTTGCAAACACGGTGGAGGTGCAAAAGGCTTTTCTTTGCCACTAACTTGGTAATTGAAAATAGGGTAATCTACCCAGGAGCGAGGAGCTACGATGGGGTTTTGAGTTTTATTATAAACCTTTTTTACCAGATCAGGAACCCGTACTTTCAAATAGCTCGTCAGTTCTTGGAGGGTGATTGTAAAATCAACCTTTCCTTCCTGATTTGGAACATCAGCTTTCCCGCCCAATCCTTCCAATAGAGCGTAGGTAAATGCCCCATGCCCCCAGGTATCGCTTTCGTAGGAAGACTCATTACTGGAGCTACTGGCAATTGTCACTATCCCCGAGGGTGTTTGAGTAATGATGGCCTGCGCCTGTTGTAAGGTACCTATCCAACTTTTGTCGCCCCCTGCAGCCCCACTATGGCACGCATCCAGAAAGACAATTCGTTTGCAGGGGAGTGAATGTATATTGCTGATGATGTCTTTCTGATACATCAGCAATACATACCGCTCATCCCTGACTCCAAAATGGGCATCGTTGCTAACTACTCCAAAGTCGGTAGCCCCGAAGGCGTTGCTCGGGATACCATGACTGGAAAAGAAGAGAATCAAGACATCGTCTTCGGTTAATTCCTGATTTTGTAATTCCGACAGGGTCTGACCTAGTTTTGAAAAGCGGGTATTCTCATCGCAAATCAAGACCTGCCCTTCCACCTTCCCAAAGAGGTACCCTTCCTGGGTTTTGAATCTGGCAAATATATCCTGGGCATCCTTTTTGGTATATTTCAGGTTGTAAGGTACCCCTACCGATAGGAGGTAAAGATTGGGCTTTCCCACTCTGCGAACTATACGCTGTGGTTCACTTTTGAAGCTTTTACCCTGCCGGGTTATTACTTCGGCCTCCCATACATTTTCACCTACTACCAATGAAACCTGTTCCGAAAAACTTCGCTGCCCATTTTCGCTTTTAGATAATTTTACGTTCCCCAACTTCTGCCCATTGCGCACATAAGGAATCCCGTTACGGTATAGTTGGATTGTCGGCTGATCGGCACTATCTGCTCCTGGCAACACAACTTCCAATTTCAGTACATAGTCAGTCTTCTTTGTGAAGATTTCTGATGGAGTACCATTGTTTTCAGCAGACGCCCAACGGATGTTTTGGGAGTGTGCTGCCACTCCTTGTAAACTTAATGCCAGCAACAGTTTGATGAAGATTTTCATGGTGAGAAGTTGATTTGGTATTCAACAGTAGTCAGATACCTGCTTCAACCGACGGCGGCTAATTTGCAACTGCGATCCGTCAGATACGAGGGCAAAATATTGTTCATCCTTGTTTTCAATCCCATCCAGATAATGCAGGTTTACGGCATGGCACCGGCTGACCCGGACAAATGTTGCCTGCGGTAGTTCCGGCACAATCCATCCCAGAGTTTTTGATAACAGGATTTTCTTGCCGTTTTTTAGATGAATGAACGTATAGTTACGACTGCTTTCGAAGTATACTATATCCATTAGCGGTACTTGCACCCGCGGCGTAAGTGTGAGTAAGTTCATTTTTTTGAGAAAGTTTTTTGGATAGAAATTATGTGTGTGATGTATGCCGGTCAGCCATATCCTGGAGTGTTAATTTTTAGCCGGTACCGGTGGTCCCAATACGTTGACGATGGTTTCCTGTTTTCGGGCGTCACGGACGCTTTCGTTTTCGTATTTTTGGCCAGCCATTACATAGTCGAGCATTTCTTTACCCGCCTTTTCTCTTTCTCGCAGGACGCGTATTTCTTGCAGGAGTTTTTCGTTCGTGATCGTCTCCTGGTAGTTGTCCATTTGTTTTAGTAATGCATCCACATCAGCGCGGCAACTTTGGGAGGGTGGTATTCTATTGAGATAATTTACTGTTTCTTTCAACTCTCGAGCCGCCCAGTGATTTTTTGCCCGGCCCAAATAGAGAAGGCAGGCAAATTCATCGTACTTTTTCAGAATCTGGTTGATTTTCTCAATAGACGCTTGGTAGCAACTGTAATTGGCACTACGGATGTTGTGTGAGAGCCCGATTGCCTGGGCAAACTGGTTTTCAGCGGGTGTGGCCTTGCTACCATCGGAGTTTTGACCAACAGCGAGCAGGGCTTCATTGCCCATTTGCTGAGCTTCACTAATGATGGACTCACAGTTGGCAGCAAAATACCGCACGATAGTCTCCCGACTTTTGATAATGAAGGCCTGTAAGCGCGGGTCGTTTGCCCTAAAACTGCGGATTGCCTCCAGCATCGCCCGCTCTTCGGATTGCCCTACACCCTTAAGCGAGAACGTTTCACTATTAAAAATGATGCTTTTGTTGCGGTAGCCGTTGGCCACAATCAACGTCATTTCCAGGTTGATTACCGTCAGAGTAGGGGCAGAAGCAGTCAAGTCCTGGCTCAGGATATTGATTTTGGGATATAGAACAAAGTTGAAGCTTTGGTATTCGCTCATGCCCGTCTTGCTGACCGCCTGCTGCAAGCGGCTTTCGAGGAGCTTGCCATAGCTGGTTTCGCTCTCGTTGGAGACAACCGAGATGGGTATTTTTACGTCGGGCTCTGGTGAAGCAGAATTTTCCTGCGCTAAGGTTGATAAAACGCTAGTCAGTATCAGCCCCAGGATGGACACGGTGGTCAAAAAGTATTTTTTCATAATTGGTTGGTTTTTTGGTGAAATAAGCGCTCTTAATTACCCAGAATGATTCGCCCCTCACCGATGCCCTGAGACACGTTTTTGACTTTAACGTTGCAAGTCTTCTCGATGTCCTTTGCCACGTCTCGAACCCAGTCACGGGCAGAAATACCACGTTTTTTTACCGGATCTATGTAGTCAATTCTAATGTTGGTGATTTGCATTCGCTTACCCGTGGTGGAGTTGCCGCCGTTTGGGGTTTCGGAATCTTTTTTCTTATGAGCCTCTACTGCGTTCAAAACAATGTCAATAAACTGCTCACCTGTTGTGCCACAGTCGTCTTCCAGATCAAAGTCAGCGTTGCCATCTACTGATACCAACAGCCGGATCGTGCGACCGTTCTGCCTAATATCTGCGGCGTGCCGTCCAAGAGCATCGGTAAAGTTTTTCATGTTGTTTTCCACTTGTTCCATCAGCAATGGAATTACATCTGTTTCAGTGGTTTCCATGCCTGGGTTCTGGATCGTCGCGACCACCTGGGAGGTATACGCGTCCTTGGCCACCAGCGAAAAAGCCAGTCGGTTTGTCATGCTTCCCTTTCTAAGTTCATACGACAGCTCCAAAATAACATCGGGCCTTACCTGGTTCAGTATCTGCGTAATGGCATCTGTCTGCACCTCTCTGATATCATCCCGGATAGCATCATCCTGAACGTTTTTGAGAGATTGCTCAAAGTCTTCCAATTTTGGGAAGCCAGCTTTTTCAAACTTTCCGGCAATGGCACCACTCACAAAGCCCAGATCCATCTGGTCGATGTATGCTTTCTGGTAATTGCGTACGTACATGGTCTGCCCCTGAACGGCTTGCTCCGTCAGACAATTGAGCCGTTTCAGCAAATTGTCGGCCGGGATAACCATCAACCGCGACGTAGTTTGGGCCTTAACAAATGGACTAAGCGCCAGCAACAGACATAAGCAATAGAGCAAATTTTTCATGAGGTAGGCTGTTTGTTTTTTCAAAAAATGAATTAATTAAAACCGGGGCTTTTCGACAATCCTCTCATCCATCAGGTGTCGATTCAGGCTTTCGTAGGCTACTTTGGCGTTTATCCCCACGCGGTAGCCACCTTTGATAGTGTATACCTCATTGGGTTCTATCTCGGCCTGGTCGAGGTATTTCAGATATTCTCCACTATCGAAGAAATTGTTGATCCACTTGCCATAGTTTTCCTGCTCTGCGCGGGCAATGAGTGGGTTTTGGGTAGCACTGTGCTGCCCGGGAACCCCGCGCAGCAATACAGCAGCAACAGCGTATTTTTTTGCCAGCCCAAATGCTTTGTCGCGGGTGTTGTTCTCTGCTGCCACCCGTAAACATTGTATACCCGTGCCAGCTGTTCCAGTGCGGCTGCACTGCTGGTTCATATCTTGTACTTCAAATTTGCCGTCAATGCCTTCGGGGAAGCTCTTCTTTGAACAGTTGATACATAGAAAAGCAAGGAATAATACAGTAATCGTAATTGGTTTTTTCATTGGAAAGAGTAATTAAGGTTGACTTGATTTTTTGGGTTAAAATTCAAAGCGCAAATTCAGACTAGCCTGCGGTGCATAACCAACCACATAGGAAACTTCGGGGGCTAGTTTTACTTTGGTGTTGCTGCTTTTCCCGATCAGGTTGAGGTAGCCCATCACGCCTAGCATGAAATGAGCTTTTTCGTTGAATACACTCACCCCTGCCAATGGCCTGACGTCGTATTTTCGGGAGAGATACAAATCTTTTCCAATGTAAATATCGAGCATGGTGGTTTCGTCTTCGGGGATATCGTATCGACTACTTACTTCTTCTGAGTTAGGGATACCAATATTAAGCCCCAGTTTCAGTCCAGGGACTTTGAATAAACTACTGATGCGATAATCCAATCCTGCAATAAAGGCGTTTGATCCTAACCGACTTCCATACCCTACCTGGACTCCAAAACCACGATCTTCGTTTTGCCTCACCAAATCAGAAGGCATAATTTTATCACCGTCAACCTGTTTGAACATGGACATGGTATTCAGGTCCTGTTTTACCAGACTATCCCGCTTTTGCTTCTGAATATCGGCAATGCTGGGAGCCGGTGGCTTGGGCTTTGAAGCGGCAGGTACTTCTTTCTTGCTTGAAGCAAATAAAGAAGAGATGGATATCTTGGAAGAATCACGTGCAGATGCCGGTTGATTCACGATGTCGAACTTAGTGGTATTATTAGCCACTTTGATCACTCTAAGGGTTGCAATGCGTTTTTCACCAACTTTTCCCTTAGCCGAAATAGATTTACGATATACCCTAAAACGCTCATCGGTATAAACACCCTCTTTTTTCCCTATTTCAACTGTTATGTAGGGTTCGGTCTTGAAGATAAAAGACTTGGTTTGTACTATTTCGACCTTCCGTTCCATCTCGGTCATCACCCGATTCGTGGCTCCCTGAGCAAATATCCAATCTTCATAAAGTCCACTTTCATCAATCAGGCAAGGAGGGGCATCCTGGGTCAAGGGTGATTTAGCAAGCTGGTTCTCACATTCTAAAATGAGGGCTTTCATTTTTTCCTTATCTGCGTCGGGTAGCCCGGCCTTCATGACAAACTCGTAGTAGTTTTTGGCGCAGGCATAGTCCTTATTTTGGTAGAAAGCCTGCGCTTGTTTGCGAATGCTAGCCAACCGAAGCGTATTACTTTTCTTCCACAAATCTTCGTTTGACCATGTTCCATACGCCTCTGCGAGCACTTCGTTCACGGGGTCGCACACCATGCTTCCAAATGATACTCGTTCAACAAATTGCAGAGGGTGCCTTGGCTGAATGTTATTACCGTCAAGATTGGTTGTGTCCACGTGGAAGAGCAAACCCTCGACCTGGGCTTGATAGGATTCGGATGTGGTACCATTCTGGCGCCTCTCAACGACTTTCTCAGGATTGACCATCAGTAAGAATAGTACATAGTTTTTACGGAGCAGATTCTTAAATACTTCATACTTTTTTGGATCCACATTTTCACGCTTATCAACTTCTGCAACTGAATAGTAGAGGCGCTCCATCAGCACGGTACGGTTCGTCCAGATTTTCAGGATGTCGGTACCCACATTGCCCTGCGTCAGATAGTCCCGCAGCTTGTCGAGCTCCATTGCTTTGTAAGCCGCAATAGCTGCCTTGGTTTCTTCCTCTACGGGGTCCTTTTTAATGTTTATTTTGGGAATAATCTTTCCTTCTGTAATCAATTCTCTTTGCGGTGGCTTCAGATCGAACATAGCATAGAAGGCGATTGAATCTGATAGGATGTCGGCAAGCATAGCCCCGGCATCGAACCGCACTTTATTGTAAAAGTACTTCTCGCTTACCAGTACATCCCCAGCGTGGCTTTTCACCTTTCGGGCGTCAAAAAGCTCCTTCCGTGTGTAGATCGGCTTCTTGGTTTTTTCATCTACCTTTCCCAGCCCTGGTACGAATAGTTGCACGGGTATCACTGTGAGGCTATTGCGATCCATACGATGGTAGGTTGCTTCCTGGCTTTCTCCGGCCAGCAGAGCATTATTTTTTGCTTCTATTTTTTTAAGATTTTCCAGGCTCTCGCTATTTTGCCCATAGTCATCCACCACAACCGTATCTTTTGCCAAAGGTGGCTTTGTTGAAGTGGTTTGGGAGCCTTTCTTGTCCTGAGAAGAGGATTGTTGTTTGGGAGCAAGCTTTACTTTTTCTCCTTGCGTCGTTTTCTTTGCAGAGCTTTTCTGTGTCGGCTGTTTAGGCTTTGGCTGGGCAAAGGCAGGAAAAACAGCTAATGCTATTAGACATGAGAGTAGGAGTTGTTTTGTCATAATTAGCAGAGGTTAAGATTATCTGGAATTATGACAAAGGAATGTGTTTCATCAGAGCATCTTCCCCCCTGAAAATAGGGGGAGAGCTGATTTGTTACCGATTTTCCTGGTTGAGGTTAGTCTTGATGATTACAACGGTACCACTTGGAGTGCTTTCAATGCTAAAAGTCCCTTTTAATTTTTGGATGATCGTATTCTCAATGCTTTTGAGTCCGTGTCCTTTGTTTACTACCTTTTCAGGATCAAACCCTACTCCATTGTCTTCTATTAGTATCACCAATTCGGGCTCAGCGTAGTTTAGCTGCACAAAAATGGAAGTACATTGGGCATGTTTAATAGCATTGGTTATGAGCTCAGAAACCAGGCTGAATAGGATTGTCTCAGTTTTTGAGTCAACGATTTCGCTTTTCTTTAAACCCTTATAGTCAATCTCGACTTTGGATTCGCCATAAAATCGGTTCAACAACATAGAAATGATTGACCTATTGGTGTGCGACTCACTCAGTTGATGCGATAGATCACGGACCCAATTTGCGGCTGAGTTGAGCCGCTCAAATACAAAGAGCCAATCTTTGAGCTCAGTATGAGGAGCGGCTTTCTCCTGTATAAATGATAGCTTGGATTTGGTTAATGCGAGATCAGCACTTACATCATTGTGTAGTTTGTCAGCGATTTCCTCAGTCACTTCGTTTTTAGCTTTCACTTCTATCGCAAGTATCTCACTTTCGAGGACAAAAATTTCCTTTTCTAGCCCAAATTTGGCCTCTTCGTTTTTCCTGAACCTATACACGATTCCGGCAGTAAGCAGCAGTACTTCGGTGAGGGTAGTAGCGTAGTAGGAATCGTGGATGGATTGCACAGGTATTTGATGCAGGTCAGAGAAGGTTTCAAGGATAACTGTGATCGTCACCGGCACCGTAGCCAGCAGGAATAATTTCCCCTGTGGAGTTCTGATCTTTTTGGCGAGGTAGTACAGGGTAGTAGAGCTTAGGATAAACATAGGTGGATAGAACATTACCTTATAGTCAAACAGGGCCTCTCCTGCCAGTATTATCACCGCCATTGCCAGGTATTGAAGTAAAATAACCCCCCGACTAATAAGGAAGATTTGAGTGTGTTCCTTATGTCTGATTTCCAGAAATTTTTCGGCAAACAAGAGATAAAAAACCGGTACACTTGCAGATAGTACCCCCAGGGCATTTTTGTTCAGGATAAACCATGGAGCTCGATCGATCAACAAATAAAAATAATCGTTATAGATGAGCATGATACTTAGCGCACAGCACACACACCCTAAATAGTACCAGTAGATTTTCTCATTGAAATAGTACACCAAGCCTATACTGAACAGCAGGATCAGAAACATGCTTCCGATAAAGAGACTGTACAAAAAATGTTTTTGAAATAGAAACCTTGCCCCAGCTTCTTGCTCGTAGAGATCAAAGGGAGAAGCTGCGAGGCGGTAGTGTACATTTCGGATACGCACCCAAACCCCATAAGTAGTTAGGGGCATCATCGTAAACGGAGCTATGAGAAGTGGACTGACTGTTTTTCTCCTGAAAATGGGCCTATGACCTCCACTATTTGGGAAGGAGTACGCAAGGCTATCCTGAGAAGTAATATAAATCTGGAGGCTGTCGATACCTTTCGTTATAAGCTCAACATTTTGGCTTTTTTGTTCATAGTTTCTAATCCTGAAATACAGCCAGTGAGCGTAGGGAGAATTTCCGAAATTTGGATAGGAGTCTTTAATTTCAGTTCCCTGAAAATGTTTTCTAATAAATTCAAATGATTGTCTGTTTGTTGGATCAATTGAGTAACTCAGATTGCCATTTAGAGGAATCCTATCAAATCCTGCTCTAACCTCAATAATTTCCTGAGCTGATAGGCTATTCACAATTAGCAAAAATATGAATCCAAAATGAAATACTTTGAGGTAATCGTATCGCATATTTGGACCAATTTAGGTTGAATCTGGTTTATAAAAACTTATAGTCACACGCTTTCTTAACCAGGTGGGTTGTATTTCTTGCCTTAAATTTTTTAATCAAATTGGTGCGATATTCTTCAATCGTATAGCGCCCGAGTCCTAATTTGATGGCAATGTCATCCGATTTCATTCCATCCGACAGTAGTTTTAATATTTCTTTTTCTCTGGGTGTCAGTCTAATACCCTCCGCCAGAATCCGGTCCTCATCCAGTTGTTTGTTAGCGAGTATATCTTCAATTTCTTTTTGGAAATAATTTTTATGTTCTGCTACCGTTCGTATAGCCTGGATGAGTTCTTGGTAGTCTACATTCTTAAATACATATCCTGCTGCTCCTAATGCGACTACATTTTTAATAATTTCGTAGTCGCGATGGGTAGAAATTATTAGAGAATGTAAAGGAACTTTTTCCTTTTTAATAAATTCCAAAACATCCAGCCCCGAAAGACGAGAATGATTATTATTAAATGACATCGGCATACTCAAATCAAGCATCAGCACATCGCAGGGGCATGTTCTAAGCTTGTGTATGACATCGTAATAATTGGTGGCGGTAGCTACGATCGCTATATCCTCGAAACTAGCCATAAAATTTTGATGCCCTTGGAGCAGGAGGGTGTGATCTTCGGCAATGATGAGCCGAATTGGGGATTTTTTCATAGACAAGTGGTCGTTTTGTGCAATATTTCCAAAAGTATCCGTATCCCACTGCATTGCTAACCCCCTTTTTCAGGGGGTTGCATTGAAAAAATCAATTTAATGATTTTTAAATATCCTCTAAATTAGGATTTTGGTTGCCATTTCCAAAGTCAAGCACGAAAATACATACGTGAAGCATAGTCAGACCATTGGTCGTCAAACTAGCCCTGTATGTGATAGGGAATCGAAGCGGCTCCCTGCTGGTACGCGTTAAGGTTTAATCAATCTTCAGCACCACCGGCACTATATACCCCGCATTACTCTTCTCCTCGTACCGAATCTGGTTCGTTTCGCCTTTCGGGCCCTGACCCAAAACGAGGCGTTTTCCCAGCGAAGACCGAAGGCGATTCATAAAATCGGTGGAGGTATACTGTCCCTTCATACTTTCTACTATATCCAGAAATTCCTGATCATCAAGCTCTTTGGCAGAGTGGAGTACCACCAGGTAGTCTGTGCCGGCTTCATCCTTGATAAATACCCTTTCCTGCCATTTAGTGAAACTACCATCTGTAATGCGGCGGGGCCGGGGCAGCATAAAGGAGGTCTCGCGGTCAGAAACCAGGGCCGAATAGGGCTTGTCGGCCAGATTGCCCAGAGAGGTCCTTTGGGGCCAGTGAATGCTGGCCTTACCGGCACCATCTACGCTAAAAAGATACAGGTAGGTATGGGGGGTCAGTTGGTCAACAGTTAGTTGAAACTGCTGTCTGATAGGCCAACTCGAAGCATCAAACAGTCCATTAGTATAGGTACCCTGCACATTTTCAAAAAGAATATTTTCATTTTGATCGGTTCCGGCAGGGATGCGAAGCCGAATAGTGCCAGCCAATTGCGTTGGTACAGACTGTGGCCCCGGGTTGGGGGCTACGGTGGGCGGAGTAGGCTTTGTTACCTGACGAGAGGGCGTACTGGAAGGTTTTGTACTGGCGGGCTGATTGACCCAGGGGGGCGTGGAGGTAGCCTGTACCAGTACTTGACCAGATGGCTTGCTGAGCTGGAATAGCTGCCGGAAATGGTATAAGTCCTGGTACCGGATCTTGGCATAGCCACCTTTTCCCCAGTCGCTGCCCAGGCAGTTGACTACCTCTACTACTTCTTCGTTATCATCATAGCCCACAATCAGCAGCGCCTGGGTAGTCAAATTCGGATTCTGGGTTGGCGTCCACAACTCCGTTTTCAGGTTTTTGAACGTAATATCTGCTCTCAGAATGCCAATTACCGGCGTTCCGGCATTAATCTTACGATGAATGGCATAGCGTATTTCCGCGTTACTCAATCCCTGGCCTGTTTTGGCGGCCAGCACCGTATTCAAAACCGCCGGATACCGGATCTTTTTTTCGTAGATAGCCCGTGGTGGTTTTATGGTACAGTTGCCCCTTTTGGGGTAATCACTTGTACGAAGGCAACCGGTTTGCAGGAGTATTT
>CATMVR010000030.1 GCA_950075905.1 uncultured Persicitalea sp.
AATGCTTCCGTAATGGCTTCCTTTGATTTGCCGGCAATGCCCATGATATCTACTCCAATGTGCATGGTAGTATCTTCATTGGCGTACACCGGAGCCGGTGATCCTTCGTCTAGCGTAATCCAGGCCTTGATATCCGGGTTGTTACGAATATCGCTCAGCTCGCGCCGTACCACGGCCGCATGCCGGGCTTCTACCGAATGAATCCGGAGCGCAGTTTCCAGAATAGCATCATCGTTGATGAGCTTGGGTGCCTGCCCTTTGTAAGCCCGCACTCCCAGGTCTTCGAAGGCGTGCGACAAAAACACGAAGGTATCGTAGGACGTAAAAGGTGCGAACATACCTCCGGCGGTAAAATCAAAGTTTGGCTTCTTGGCATTGGGGGCCAGACCCAGGGCGTTTTCAAGTAGTCTGACATGAGCCTCTTCGTGCAATCGTATCTGATCGAACATATCCCTGCGGTTGAGAGGAATGAGTCCGGGAGTATCGATAGCCTTTTGGTAAAACTCATATTCGAGGTATTCGAGAGTGAGCGCAAATTCCAACACTTCTTTGGCCATGGCAGACTGAGCCGTTGCCTTATTAAAAACAGAGGCTACGGCCATAGGCACAGCGGCAGCGGCTACTTTGGTGCCCAGGCTTCTCAGGTCGCACAGAAAGTTTCTTCTTGAAGCGTGCTCCAGCCGGTCAATTATATCTTCATCTACTCGCTGAAGATCATCTATAATATTGAAAAGATTCATAGTCTTCGATGTTTAATGGATTGGTACTTATTTAGGCAGGTTGCTTGCGTTTATTGTAGTTGCGATGAATGGGTCAGCGATAGCCAGCACCATGGATGGCTCCTTGGCTACATCCAGGCCGGTGGCGGGGTCCACTACGTCATCTCAGGCAAAAAAACGCGATCTGGGCTGCAGCAAATCGCGGATGTCAGCCGCATGTCGTGCCCCCACAGATACGATTTTACCTTTTACTATTAAAAACTGTACCGTTTCGAGGTACTTTCCTGCTCCATTGTAGGCCGCTACACCGGTGTCTTCCAGCACTCTTGCCGTAGTTAGTACGCTGTTGCGGTCGTTGAAATTGATCGAAGCAAAATCTACCCGAAGGTCTGGAATAGCCGACGATCCCAGGGCTAGTTCGAAATACTCACGGTGGATAATCTCATGGTCACGGATATCTGTCAAAATTCTGGTTTCCTCGGGGGTCATGCCGGCATAAGGGGTGTCAATGACCCGCGTATAAAAGGCCGCTTCGAGTTGCTCAAGGGCGTAGGCATAGTTTAGAATGCCGATGTCTCCCGAGCCCAGATCAACGCCCATGCTGGGATCCAGGTGGTCAGTCATACAAGCCCCCATGATAAATGCTCCGGTAGTGGCGGCTACTCCGGCTGAGCGTAAAAAAAAGCGACGGTTGACCATCGCAAGCATCGAATTTTCATTCGGTACATCTGGTGCAGGACGAGTGTTGGTAGTTTGTTTCATAGTACGTTGGTTGAAGATTATTAACTAATTACTCACATTTGATTTTGGAGGACGTCCAAAAAAATGCTCCAGCGTCTGGCATACCAGGCAGTAAAAGTTACGAAACTCAACCTAACTATGATGTAGCTGTTTATTAACTTTCCTACACGTAACTAGTTATTATTTACTATGGCAAATCTTGAAATTGAATTTTATAAAGGATTGTGCTTTATTGCGGGAGGGGTTATATTTTATCAAAAAAGTTTCATAAGCACTAGTTAGAATACAAATTTGCACCAGACATGGGTCTTTTTTCCTACTCACTGAGTGAGAAAATCCACTATATTTTCTACAACCAGCTGGCAGGGTATATAACTGGCACTAACGTATAGTATACAACAGTTACTTGTCTTCTTTATTTAGCTTTTCTCCACCTATGTATACCCCTTCTATCTGCCTGATATTCCGGATATCCGCCAGCGGATCGGCGTTGACGACCAGAAAATCGGCCCAATGGCCGGGCGCAAGGGTACCCAGATCTTTCAGGCCCAGATATCCGGCGGCGTTTTTGGTAGCCGCTACAATAATCTGCATGGGGGTAAGGCCCGCTTGGGCCATCATTTCCATTTCAAGGTGTTCAAAGTAGCCCATAAAACGGGTAGGTACGCCGCTGTCGGTACCAAACACGATGGGTACCCCGGCGTCTGCCAGCGTTTTGAGGTTGGCCATGGCTACGGGCAATTGCTGCTTGTATAGGATAGCGCTTTTGCTGTTACGTACCTGTTGCTGCCGGGCGGGGTCGAGTAGGGGCTGAATGGTGGCGCGGTCGTACTCGCGCAGAAAGAAGGGGTCGGTGAAGAAATCTGCCGTATCACCATACACGTAAGCCGATAGCTCGCGGGTGAGGGTAGGGCAGTAGCCCACGTTTTTCTGTTTGATGAGCCGGATAAAGTCCCCGTCTACCGGCAGATCACGCACGCTGTGGGCCAGCAGGTCAGTACCAGCGTCGAGGAGTTTTCTGGCGTCGTCGAGGTAATACATGTGCGTGGCGATTTTGTACCCCAGCGCGTGCGAGCGCCTGATCACCGCGCGGTATACCTCCTCCGTCATTTTAGGCGTCGTACCCTGGTTGTCATCTACCCGGATTTTCATAAAGTCAACGCCCATACCGTGGTTTCTGTTAATAACGGCCAGGGCTTCCGCGGGTGTATTGCCGGTAATCACCTCCCCGGCTATAAACAGCCGTGCCCTTTGGGTAGAGGTAGTATCATTCACAGCCCGGAGAGGTACGGCGGCTGCCTTGTCTCCCCCCAGGCTTACTACCGTAGTAATGCCGTAGCGGGCATAGGTGGCCAGGTTGTCCAGAATTGTTTGGGTGGAGTAGTGCCCCCCTTCGATCCCTTGTACATCTCCCACGTGGCCATGGGCGTTGATGATGCCCGGCATGATGGTCTTGCCAGCCAGGTCCCGGAGGGTAGCTTTGTCCGGGATAGAGACATTTTCCCGGGTACCCACGGCAGCCACGCGTCCATTACGCACCAGCAGCACGCCGTTGGGTATGGGGGCTCCGCCCCGGCCGTCAATGATGGTAGCGCCGGTGTAGGCCGTGTAGGTTTCGGCGGCTTGTTGCTGGCTTTTGCAGGCCAGAGTTTCTAATAAAAACAGGGGAAGTAGTAGAAGTAGGCGCATGAGCGTAGTGAGTTTGAAGTGCTGTGACAAAATAAGAGAGATTTGTGGTTGATGAAAGATATTTCTGCCCGAATGTTCCCTGACTGAGGGCTGGCTACGGAAGACATAATTCGTTCGATTTTTCGCAATTTGGTCTACCTATGGAGCCATTATTCTGGTATAAATGCAATTTTGTGCTAGCCTTTTGGACGATGGTGAGGAACGTTCCGCGCTGGTACGGGGTTAGAAAAAGACAAGCTATAATGAAATACCGGCAAATCGGGCTATCTGAATTTCTACCCAAAATGCCGTAATTTCCATCGTTGAAGCTGTTTTGTTCGCGTGATTTGCGATTCTGATAAGAGCTTCGTCAAACTCATAAGTCATGAAATACATCTTTTTAGTAGTAGCATTGGGAGCTTTATTGCAGTATCAATTCAAAACAGGTACTTCCCAAATAGAAGAAAAAGTACAAATTCAATCCACAACCCAGGCCGAGTCTGCACCTACTGTTGCGGAAGAGACTCCTTATCATAAGACTAAGGCCGATAAACTGGTTGAGTATGCGAAGCTCTTTTACGGTGTGCCGTATAAGTACGGTTCGAGCAATCCGAAGACCGGGTTTGACTGCTCCGGATTCATCAATTATGTATTTACCCATTTTGGTATTGACGTACCGCGTTCTTCCGTCAACTTTACCCATATCGGTACGCCGGTAGAGGTCACCGATGCCGCCCCCGGCGATCTGATTCTTTTTACGGGTACCAATCCCGAAAGCCGCACCGTAGGGCATATCGGTATCGTGGTCGAGAACGACGACGAGGGGCTGGAGTTCATTCATTCCTCTTCGGGAAAGCAATACGCCGTGACTATCTCCCCTCTCGAAGGCTACTACGAAAACCGCTTCGTGAAAGTAATTCGGCTTATCTGACTACCAGTGCTTTACCAACCTGACATCCCAGAAATTAGCAATTTGGCTGTGGGCTTTCAGGTTGAGACCCGCCGAGAAGGATCGCCCGAAGCGGTATAGCAAGCCCCATCGCTGGTAGAAGCGCGGAAAGTAGGGCGTTTTCTGAAAAGCATACAGGCCCAGCTGCTGGCTAAATACCACTTTTCCCAACAGAAACTCATGCCCCACAAGTACCCCGGCGCGCATCGCGCTCAGATGGGCCAGCGAGTCGCGGGTCAGTTTCTCGCGCAGGGCATAGTCCATGTGTGCTTCGGCCCCGGCCGTGAGGCTGTTGATGCGGGCAATCTGCCGGCTGTATGTAACGCCAGCCCCGATAATCGGAAATTGGGCCGATTCGCCCGCGTCCACGTTTTGCAAACCCCCAAACACATAGAGATCCTTGCGGGGGCGGTTGTTGCGCCAGTCCTGCGACCGCACCCGCCTGCCTGGCCTTCCCATCGGCACGGGGCTTAGGGTGTAGTCCAGGCCAAGCCCGGCCGTGGGCCAGTTGATGCCCTTGTTGGGTTGCCGGAACCCCCCGTTGGAAATATGCTGGTAGTCGCCCGTAAGCACGAGGGCCCACTGGGGATTGAACCGGAAATACGTACTCACGCCCAAAGCCAGGTAAGCGCTGAGGGGGGTGCTGTACGACAGGTTGGTGGGGTTTCGTTCGGGATGGTAGGGGTTGGATAGCCACGACAGCCCCAGGGTGCCCCGTAGGGCCAGCGTCAGGCGTTGCGAAAGGGGAAATGTAGGTTCAAAGTAGTAGGCGGCCGTAAGGCTCCGGCCCAGCACTTCTTTATCAAAATCATAGTAGGCGAGCGTAATGCCGCTGCGGGGGTAGCAGCCGTACTTCATCCAGGCCTCCTCGCCGTACCGCTGCCGGCCAATATCCAGGTGAAGACCCACCGGCCGGGCCCCGGCGGTATTGAGCACATCTGCCGAGTGTGCGAAGATGGAACCGTAGTGGCCCAGCAGAGAAACCGTGGTGGTTTTCGGAATAGGCTCGCTGGACGCTGTGCTATCTGCCTGAGCCAGTAGCCGGCAGGTGAAGGTGATCAGGAAAAAAAGGCACAGGAGTATCCGTTTTTTCATAGCGCACAGAGAGCCCTTAGGTAGTTGACGTGGTTTGTTTTTTATACTTACAACTGATGGGTAGGGGTTTATGTTGTGTGGGCGTGGCTTCTCTTTCCTGCCACTTGCGTGCCTCGCTGCACTAGTACTGTCTTTGGATAATTCAGTAATTTAGTCTACTTGTTATTATACAGTCCTTTCTCAAATTAATTATTTTCTGAAAAAAAGTATAGAACTATTTGGTGAATTCATTTAGTATTTCTATAATTGTGTCAAAATAACACAAAGTTAGTGTTCAAAAGACGCAATTATCCATATATAAACAGTTATGGCAGCTTATTTAGCAAATTCCCGGATCCTGGTTGCATTGGATATCATCATCTTTGGCTTTGATGGGGAGTCGCTGAAGCTATTGCTGATCAAGCGGAATTTTGAGCCGCAACTCGGGAAATGGTCGCTGATGGGGGGCTTCATGAATGAAGATGAAAACCTCAATGAGGCCGCCGAGCGAATTCTCTATACCCTGACCGGCCTGCACAATAACTATCTAGAACAGCTGCATACGTTTGGGGACATTGACCGCGATCCCGTGGAGCGGACGATCTCGGTCGTATACTATTCACTAGTCAATATCGCCGATCAGGACATCAACGCCATTGAGTCGCACAATGCGTCCTGGATTGATCTGCACAACAAACCCAAACTGATTTTTGACCACGATCAAATGGTTGAAGTAGCCTTGCAGCGGCTGCGGTACAAAGCGGCCCTGCATCCGGTCGGGTTTGAGTTGCTGCCCGAAAAATTTACCCTGCCCCAGTTACAGAAGTTATACGAGGCAATCTATGATGTAAAGCTCGATCGAAGGAATTTCAGTCGCAAGATCATGTCCACCGAATTACTGATAGCGACGGGCGAAAAAGACAGCGGCTCGGTCACCAAAAAGGCTCAGTTGTTTACTCTTGATGCCGAAAAGTACCAGAAGTACCTCGTCGGCTACTATTCGTTCTTTCCTGAGCTCACCGAAATGACTTCTCATTCCAGCAAAAATCTAACATTCATTTCTATCTAACCCAATCACTAAACCTGATAACCTAACCGCTTCAAGGCCTATGTAACAAAACTCAGTAATAAAAAAACCGACAGTGGTCGCAACACTGCCGGTTTGAAGTTTCCCGAAATCGCATCATCCTGGAACAGGATGCGGGATTGTTTTATCCAATTTCTTCAAATCGAACCAAAACAAAGTAAAACTATGAAAAAAACTCGACACTTACCAGGTGGAATGAGGGCAATATTTGGCATTGCCCTGATTTCACTTCCCCTACTGACCCCGCAGGCGGGTTGGGCCCGGCCGGGAGGGACCCTCTCCGGAACTACCCTAGGCACTTCTCAGGCAGATATCAGCATTATGGGTACAGTACAGGACGAAAGCGGCTCGGCGCTACCCGGTGTCAGTATTTTGATTAAAGGTACCACCCGAGGAACCAATACCGACGCCAAAGGGCAGTTTCAACTCACCGTCCCCGACGCAAAGACCGTACTAGTATTCAGCTCGGTAGGGTATCTTTCCAAGGAAGTAGCGGTAGGCTCAGCTTCGCGGTTATCCGTGACACTGCAGGCCGACGAAAAGATTCTGAACGAGGTGGTGGTGGTAGGCTATGGTACTCAGAAAGTAAAGGACCTAACAGGCTCGGTGGGTATCGTGAAAGTAGATGACGCCCGCAAAACTGCCTCCTACGACATTGCCAAGCAGTTGCAGGGGCAGGTAGCAGGCGTAACCGTCCAAAGTTCGGGTGAGCCGGGAGGATTTGTACAAATCAAAATCCGCGGTATCAGTACGTTCGGGAACAACAGCCCGCTGTTTGTGATTGACGGTGTACCGGTAGATGCTCCCTACGATTTCAACCCCGATGACATCGAGTCTATTCAGGTGTTGAAAGACGCCTCTGCTGGCGCTATTTATGGTTCACGGGCAGCCACCGGGGTGGTGATTATTACCACAAAGAAAGGCAAGCCCGGTCCGCTCAAAGTAAACTATAATGGCTACGCCGGGGCCAATAAGATATACCGCAGCATCCCGGTGATGGACAGGGAAGGCTATCAGGCGGTTACCCGAGCGGCTGAGCTTAATGCCGGGCTCGGTATTGCACCCGCCAACGACCCGGCCAATCCGGCCTATATCAGTAATGTAAACACCAACTGGCAGCAGGAAGGCTTGAAGACCGGTTTTATCCAGGATCACAACCTCAACCTCTCGGGAGGTACAGAAGCGCTGCACGGGAGTGTAGGACTGGGGTACTTTGACCAGAGCAGTACGGTTACCGGTCCGCAGAACTACAAGCGGTATACCATGAACACCAACGTGGTTGGCAAGAAGGGTATTTTTAACTTTGGAGCTAAGGTCGCCTACACCAATTCGCAAAAAATCGGCGCTGAAAATACCCGCGACCATGCTGTGTTTGGCGGAGCCGTCACGAGCCTCCTCACGGCGATTCCGACCATGCCGGTCTATGACCCCAATCGCCTGGGTGGATTTGGAGGTAGTGACAACAATACCCAACGGGCTATTACGCTCAATGTGGTGGGTATGAACTCGCTGCTTAGGGGTGATGATACCCGCAACCGCCTGCTGGCGAATGTGTGGGGCGAAATCGAGTTTGTTAAGAACCTGAAATACCGCGTAAGTGTCAGCTATGATAATACAAGCTCCAACTACAAGTATTTTGAGCCAAAATATGACCTCGGCTTTTACTACCTGCAACCCATTGCCATCTATACCGAAAACCGCGGTCAGAATGCCGTAGGCCTGATCGAGAACACACTGACCTATACGCAGGAGTTCGGCAAGCATAAACTGGATTTCCTGGGAGGATATACCTTTCAAAAAGGTACGTACAGTAACATGTTTGGAAGTTTGCGCGGGCTGACCGAACCCTATATCAAAAACCTGGGAGCAGGTGTAACCGCCGATGGTTCACGCAATATTACCGGAGCGAGCTTTACCTCCGTTTTAGCTTCCATGCTGGGCCGGGTAAACTACAATTACAACGATAAGTACCTCCTGACATTTAACTTCCGCCGCGATGGTTCGTCGCGGTTCAGTCCAGAAAACCGCTACGGTAACTTTATGTCGGTGGCCGCTGCCTGGAACGTACACAACGACCTGAAATTGCCGGAAGCAATTACTACCCTGAAACTCAGAGGAGGATATGGTACCCTGGGAAATCAGGCCATCGGCGACTATCTGTTTGATACCTACATCAATAACTTCTCTGGCTATGTGTTTAATGGTGTGCTCATACCGGGTGCCACCCGTACGCAGGTAGTAGACCCCTCGATCAAGTGGGAGTCGAAGCAAACCTCCAACGTAGCCGTGGACATGGGCCTGCTCAACGATCAGCTGGCCCTGACTGTAGAATATTTTGACAACCGCGCCTTCGATATGCTGGCACCGATTCCACTGCCAATTTCGGTAGGGGCTACCAACGGCTCTATGACAACCAACGCCGCTTCGGTGCGTAACTCCGGTCTCGAACTTACAACTACCTACCGCAAGCGGACGGGTGAGTTCAAATACGAAATATCGGCCAATGCCCATACGCTCAAAAATAAGGTACTGGAGCTGGGCGGAAACAACAACCCGATCTACGGGGCCGCCAGCAAAACCGAAGTAGGCCGGGCAGTGGGTGAAATTTTTGGCTACCGTACCGACGGAATTTTCCAGAGTGCCGATGAAGTAAGGGCCCACGCTACCCAAACCAACGCTGCTCCTGGTGATATCCGTTTTGTGGATACCGATGGCAACGGGGTTGTGAATGCCCTTGACAGGGTATACCTGGGGTCGGCTATTCCGAAAGTATATTTTGGTGGAAATTTCAATGCTACTTACCACAATTTTGACCTGTCGTTCTTCCTGCAGGGCAATGCCGGCAACAAGGTATACAACGGCGTGTACCGTGACCTGATGGGCATGCAGTATAGCAACTCCCACGTGGATGCCCTTAACTTCTGGTCACCGTCCAACCCCACTACCAATGTACCCCGCCCCATTATTGGTGACCCCAATGCCAACAACCGCGACTCGGATCGCTATTTGGAAAACGGATCCTATGTACGCCTGCAAAACGCCCAGATTGGGTATAGCCTGCCATCGTCCCTGTTGGCGAAGGTCAAGGGCGTGAGCAATGTACGGGTGTATGTTTCGGGACAGAATATCTTCCTGATTTCCAAATACAAGGGACTTGACCCTGATTTCAGCAGCGACGGGTTGTTCAGCCGGGGTTTTGACTATGGCTCCTATCCCAACCCCCGTTCAATTCTGATTGGCTTACAGGCTGGATTCTAAACCTAACATAAACCGGCTGCGCCTGCGGCCCCAACGACAACTTCTCATGAAAAGACATACAAAATATAGCCTTCTGGCGGCTTTTGCCCTGCTTTTTACGGGTTCGGCCTGCCAGGATCAACTGGAACAGGTCAATCCGAACCAGCAGACTTCGGCCACTTTCTGGCAAAATCAGGATGATGCCCTGAAAGGCATCACTGCCGCTTACCTGAGCCTCGCCATTGACGGCGGCTACATGCGCTCTACCAACCTGATGCTCGACACCCGCGGCGATGATGCCCGCAGCAACAGCCCCTGGGATCAGATGTATAATTCGGGCCGCTTTGCGCTCAACGCCGGCAACGACGCCATCTATGGCTGGGCATTTGGCGCCTATTACGAAGGGGTTTCTAAGGCCAATCAGGTACTTGATAATGTGCCGGACATAGAGATGGACGAAGCTTTGAAAACCCGGATCATGGGGCAGGCGTATTTCCTGCGGGGCCTGTATTTCTACCACCTGGTAAACCTGTTTGGTAGTGTCCCTCTGCCACTGACCTCGATAAAAAGTAAGGAAGACTTTACTGTCAAGCAATCTACCAATGCGGAAGGCTGGGCGTTAGTTATTGCCGATTTCAAAAAGGCAGCCGAGCTATTGCCGGTCACTTATTCCAACCTGACGGGAATAGATCAGGGACAAACCGGGCGGGCTACCAAGGGTGCGGCGCTCGGGTTTCTGGGCAAGGCTTACCTGTTTACCAGGCAGTATCAGGAAGCAGCCAATCAGTTTAAGGCCGTGATGGATTTGGGAGTTTACGACCTGATGAGTAACTATCACGACAACTTTACGGCTAGGTTTGAAAACAACAGGGAGTCGCTTTTTGAAGTACAGTTTGACCGTGAAGCCGGAGGCACCGACCTCAATTGGGGCGGCGAGCCCATTGCCAGTTGGGGCCGTACCAGTGCCCGGGCCATTACCTACGCACCGCGGGGCTTTGGCTGGACCGACGTGCAGCCTACGCGCTCAGCTTTCAATGATTTTTTGAAGGAAAAAACAGTCAAAGGAGAAGATGACCCCCGCCTGGTATCAACAATTCTGTACAATAAACCGGGTCTGAAACTATACGGCATTGAGTTTTCGGTCAAATACGCCGGCAACCAACAGGACCTAAACGACCTGTTTGTAGCCAAATACCAGAATCACGACTCCGGACAAAAGGATGAGTTTGACTGGCGGTCAGGAATTAATGAGCGCCTGCTTCGCTATTCCGACATACTGCTGATGTACGCCGAATGTCTCAACGAGCTGGGTCAGACTTCCGCCGCCTATCCCTTTGTTCAGCGGGTACGTAGCCGGGTAGGGCTGCCCGATCTGGCAACAATTAAGCCCGGTATGTCCAAAGAGCAGTTCCGTGAGCAGCTGGCCCACGAGCGCTTGTTGGAGTTTTCGCTGGAAGGTCATCGCTTCGACGACATCCGTCGCTGGGGATGGCTGGAAAACCCCGCCAAATTGGCCGAATTGCGGCAGCGCGACCCTGAGTTTGCTACTTATAAGCCTGGTCGTGAGTATTTTCCGATTCCCCAGAGAGAGATCGATAACAATCCGGGTACGGTACAGAATTCCTCTTATTGATAATTTGTGAATCAGGGCAGTAAGGCTTCAAATGCCCTACTGCCCTTTCAAACTACCTTTCCATGATTCGATACCACTGGATTCCCACCTGGGTGCTGCTGATAGCTGGTTGGATGCTCGTTGTATCGTGCAAGGAGGATGAAATTAAGCGAAACCCGGACATTTCCGACATCAACACACCTACCGCTCCGGCTTTTGATATTAACAGCATCAACGATACCTATGCCGCGCTGGCACCGGCCGCCAATTATCTAAAATGGGGCCCGCACAATGTACATGATCCATCCATTTTAAAAATAGGTGACTACTTTTATTGTTACAGTACGGATGCCGCCTACGGTACTACCATTCCCTCCGGAGTCCAGATCAGGAAGTCAAAAGACCTGGTGCAATGGCTGTATGCAGGCTGGGTTTTTACGTCGGGTTTACCCAAGGATGCGGTCGACTTTATCCGGCAAAACAACGGGAAACCCAACGATGGCCTGTGGGCTCCCTACATTCTGAAAGTGGGCAACGAACTACGGTTGTACTATTCCCTTTCGTCGGATCAGTGTAAGCTGAGTGCCATCGGACTGGCTACCGCCACCAATCCGGAAGGGCCGTGGAGGGATAAAGGCATCGTGGTAAGTTCCAAATGCCAAACCAACCCCCAAACCAACGCTATTGATCCCACCGTCATTGTAACACCCACGGGGGAGCATTGGATGCATTACGGCTCGGCCTACGACGGTATTTATGCCTTACGACTTAATGCCGGTACGGGTATGGCTCAGACCGGAGGAGATAAAGGGACGAGAATTGCCAACCGCGGTTTTACCAATGGGCGCTACAACGGCAACATTGAAGGGCCGGAAATTATCTATAATCCGACCTTAAAAAAGTACTTCCTGTTTATTGCCTACGATTGGATAGATACCAAATACAACGTGCGCGTAGGGCGTGGTGATAGTCCGGAAGGGCCTTTTTTCGACTTTAAAAACCGGAATATGAACGAAGATGTGGACCACGGTCCCATGATCCTGGCACCGTACCAGTTTAGCGGGCATAGCGGCTGGCAGGGGGTGTCGCATCCTTCGGTATTCGAAAAGGACGGACAGTTTTTTATGGCCCATCAGGGTAGGCCGGGGGTAGATAAGTACTTCATGAATCTGCACGTCCGCAAGATATTCTGGACGCCCGATGGCTGGCCGGTGGTGTCGCCTGAGCGCTATGCCTGGGAGGGTGACAGTACCGTAGCTCAAACCGCTATCACCGGTACCTGGGAGCAGATTGTGCTCGGATACCGGGTGGTGCCGGGCTACGATAAAGAACAGGCTAGCCCCGATTTCCAGACGTCGGTCCCGCTTACGATCAACGCCAACGGTACCCTGAACGCTGATGCTGGTACGTGGAGTTATGCTGCCCCCTGGCTGACAATGAGATGGAAAAATGGCTTTACCGATCAGGTGTTTGTACAAAAAGGCCGTGATTGGGAGAATAAAAAAGAGACTTTGATTTTCACCGGACTAAATAATGAAGGCACGGCCGTCTGGGGCAAAAAGAAATGAAGTTATGTGATCTTCCGACCCTAAGTTTACTATTGTCTTTTTTAAGAATAAAATAATACTCAGTTAAAAATCAAGTAGTTAACCAGTTGAAACTATGTTTATCCCTGTTTTTCGAAAAATAGCCTGCTCTTTCCTACTGGTCATTCCTGCGCTGTTGGTGCAGGCTCAGCAAAGCCCGGTGGTGCGGGTCAATGTGGCGCAGCCAGTGGCCGACATACAACCTACCATGTGGGGTGTTTTCTTTGAGGACATCAACCTGGGGGCCGACGGGGGCATCTATGCGGAATTGATCAAAAACCGATCTTTCGAATTCTTTAAACCGCTCATGGGTTGGCAGATTGAGGGGAGTAAGCGTAGCGAAGGAGATGTACTGGTGCTGAACCGGCAGGAGAATAAGAGTAGCAACCCCCGGTACATACGGGTACAGGCGAACAATTCCGATCTGCAAATGACCAATGAGGGCTTTCGTGGTATGGGAATCAAGGCGGGTCTGTGCTACGATTTCTCGGTGATGTACCGGCTCCGGTCGGGAAATGTTAAGCTGCTGGCCGAACTACTGGACGCCGCCGGCAAGGTCATTGGCTCGGCCACCCTGACTCCCGAAATCAGCGATGCTGACTGGCATACCCAGGCGGTCAGTTTCAAGGCTAACGCTACCGAGCTAAAAGGGAAGTTTCGTCTTCGGTTTGAAGGCAATGGCGTGGTGGATCTTGACATGATTTCGCTCTTTCCCGAGGATACCTGGAAGGGCCGCCCCGGTGGGATGCGGGCCGATATGATTCAGATGCTGGCCGATATGAAACCCGGTTTTCTGCGTTTTCCCGGCGGCTGTATCGTGGAGGGCTACGATCTGGATCAGAGGTTTCAGTGGAAAAAAACTATTGGTCCGGTGGAAGACCGCCAGCTTATTATCAACCGCTGGAATTTTGAGTTTGCCCACCGCCCTACGCCCGACTACTTTCAGACCTTTGGCCTGGGTTTTCTGGAATATTTTCAGCTAAGTGAGGACATTGGTGCCGAACCGCTGCCGATCCTCAACTGCGGTATGGCCTGCCAGTTCAATACCGCCGAACTGGTACCTATGGATCAGCTCGATCCTTACGTGCAGGATGCGCTGGACCTGATCGAGTTTGCTAATGGCGACGTCACTACTCCCTGGGGGAAGATCCGGGCCGATCTGGGCCATCCCAAACCCTTCAATTTGAAATACCTTGGAGTTGGTAACGAAAACTGGGGCCCCCAGTACATCGAGCGTCTGGCCGTTTTTCAGAAAGCGGTCAAAGACAAATATCCTTCTATCAATCTGGTATGTAGCTCGGGAACCGACCCCAGCGGTGAGCGCTTCGACTTCCTGAACGGCAAACTTCGGGAAATGAACGTAGAGCTGATTGACGAGCACTACTACCGGCGTCCGGAATGGTTTCTGGAAAATGCCCGCCGCTACGATAGCTACCCCCGTACCGGCTCCAAGGTATTTGCCGGCGAATGGGCCGCTCAAAGTGACAGAATTGCCAGTACGGAAAATAAAAATAACTGGCAATGTGCCCTGGCAGAAGCCGCCTTTATGACGGGGCTGGAACGCAACGCGGCGGTAGTGAATATGTCGTCGTATGCTCCGCTCTTTGCCCACGCCGAAGGCTGGCAGTGGACGCCCGACCTGATTTGGGTGGATAACCTGCGGGTATACGGTACACCCAACTATCATGTGCAGAAGCTTTATTCCACAAATAAAGGAACGAATGTATTGAGCATGGTGCAGAACAACGAACCTCTTGCGGGTCAGGATAGCCTGTACGCCTCCGCGGCCTGGGATAAAGCGACCAACGAGATAATCCTGAAAATCGCCAATGTGTCGGGTCAGACCCACATGCGGACGATACAATTGGACGGGGTAAAAAAGTTGGATGCCAACGGCAAGCTTATTCTGCTCAGAAACACGAATATCAGCGCCGTCAATTCCTTTGAGAATGCCACGAACGTAAGTCCGGTGGAGCAGCAAATTGCGGTAGATGCAAAAAAGAAATCAGTAGCCATGACCCTGGCTCCCCTTTCCTTTTCAGTAGTACGGGTGAAGGTAGTACATTAGTCAATCAGGGTATAGAAGTGGTAGTACAAATCAAATACTCACTCCCGAACTGCGTGTATTTTCCCTTATTACAGAAAAACCGAATGAAGACCTTACTCTTAAAATTAGTATGAAGAATCAATACGTCATCGGTGTCGACTTTGGCACCGACTCCGTCCGGGCCATCGTGGTGAATGCCCATACCGGCGAAACGGTAGGTACCCACGTGCATGAGTATGCCCGCTGGAAGCAGGGGCTGTACTGTGATCCGGCTATTTCCCAGTTCCGGCAGCACCCGCTCGACTATGTAGAAGGCCTGGAAGCGACCATCACCGGGGCTTTGGCCCAGGCTCCCGCCGTTGTGCGGGAGCAGGTAGTGGGTATATCGGTAGATACCACCGGCTCGACACCCTGCGCGGTGGACGAGACCGGTCTGCCCCTGGCTCTGCGCGCTGACTTTGCCGAAAACCCCAACGGGATGTTTATTCTCTGGAAAGATCATACCGCCAACGCCGAAGCCGAAGAAATCAACACGCTGGCGCATAGCTGGGCTATTGATTATACCAAATACGTGGGGGGAATTTACTCTTCGGAGTGGTTTTGGGCCAAAATGCTGCGTACACTGCGGGTAGATGAGGCGGTGCGCGACAAGGCTTTTTCCTGGGTAGAACATTGCGACTGGATATCGGCCCTGCTCACGGGCAATACCGATCCCCTCACGTTGCGGCGGTCGCGCTGCGCGGCCGGGCACAAAGCACTGTGGCATGCCGAATTTGATGGGCTACCCTCGGAGGAATTTCTCACCACCCTTGATCCCCTGCTGGCTGGTGTGCGGCAGAGGCTCTTCAAGGAGTCGTTCACCTCTGACCTGCCCATGGGAAAACTCTCGCCCGAATGGGCCGAAAAACTGGGTCTATCAACTGAGGTAGTAGTAGGGGTAGGTGCCTTTGACGCCCACATGGGTGCCGTCGGTGCCGAAATCGAACCCTACGCCTTTGTTCGTATTATCGGTACCTCCACCTGCGATATTCTGATGGCACCCAATGATGAAATGGGCAACCGCCTTATCAGTGGCATCTGCGGACAGG
>CATMVR010000031.1 GCA_950075905.1 uncultured Persicitalea sp.
GGCGGTGCGGTTGGACATGGCACGGGCTAGGTCGTCATTGAGCACGTTGGGGTCCGGGTAATTCCCCGCCACATCGTCAAGGTAGTCTGTCGAGGTAAAGCGGAAGCCTCCCTCGGCGGCCACGTCAAAGCGGGGATTGATTTTGTAGCGGACGCCAAAGCCCAGCGGAATGGCCAGCTGCACCAGCGAGTAGGGCTTGGCGTAGTTGGGGCTTCCCTGCCCTTCGGTTCCGAGGGGCTGCAGCTTTACCCACTGCTCGCCTTCGAGGTCGGGCACACGCGCCATGGGGTTGTGGGCCACGGCGGCAATACCGGCAAAGACGTAGGGACTGATCTGCGGCCGGCGGTCGTAGCTGCGGCTATCGGGAATGAGCTTGTAAATTCCCGTGAGGGCAAACTCCTTGAGGTCGTTGCGGAAGTGCAGGTTGCGGGCAAACTGGTAGGTATCGCCTTTTTTAGCGTTCATCCAGTAGTCGTCACCGGTGATGCGCGCCCAGGTAAAAGAGGCCCGGGCAGCCAGGCGGTTGGTAAAGTGCCGGGTGTAGTTGGCCGTGGCGTTCCAGCGCATCAGGCCAAAGGTAGACCGAAACGGCCGCCCGTAGGGGGCCATATCTCCGTAGTAGCTCGACGTACCTACCCCCAGGGAAACGCTGGAGTAAGGTACAAAGTAGCTGTTCCGGAACTGCGCCTCTGCTTCTTCACTCGTCAGCGTAGTCAGGAGTGCTATCAGCACGCCCACCACGCCTATCGTCCGGTATTTTTGCAAAATAGTATTCATACGCTATGCCAGTTTCGGGCAAATTTAGACTAGTTGTTGGTTTTTTCAGGGTACTTTATTGAAAGAAACGCTGTAAAGTTCAGTTTATTGAAACACGTTTTGAATTATGAATTATGAATTAGTAGTGTACGAAGGAATTGTGTTTTAGCCCCAGCGGGGCGATACCTCAGTAGAAAAAGTTTGACAAAGGCAGATTTAAGCCCCAGCGGGGCGACACCCGGCCATAAATGTGCCGCCCCGCTGGGGCTTGAAACACACTCGAATACCCATTTTCTACTGAGGTGTGGCCCCGCTGGGGCCGCTTTTGATCTTGAAAAATTCTTTCGTACACTACTAATTATTAATTCTGAATTCTGAATTGGCCGTTCGGGTTACGGCTCCCTTGGGTAGGATAGGATTCGAGTTTAAAACTCAATCCATTCCTACCCACCACTCGCACACTGGCGGTAGCGGGGGAAACAAAAAGTGTTTATTAAATTACAGCCTAATGTAGTCGAGGCTTAGACCCGGATGGCCAATTCACAATTCATAATTCATAATTCATAATTCATAATTCATAATTCATAATTCATAATTCATAATTCATAATTCTAATCCTCCTGCAACCCCAATAAAATCTCTTTCAACGCCGCCTGGGCGGCCCATTCGCGGTTGGCGGCCTGCTCGATGACGAGCGAGCGCGGGCCGTCGAGTACCTCGTCGGCTACCTTCACGTTGCGGCGCACCGGGAGGCAGTGCATAAATTTACCGTTGTCGGTGAGGGCCATTTTTTCCTCGGTGATCATCCATGAGGGGTCATTGACCAGCACTTGTCCATATTGGGTATAGGAGGACCAGTTTTTGCCATAGACAAAATCGGCACCTTCCAGGGCTTTGTTCTGATCGTAGATGACCTCGGCATTGCCCAGAAACTTGGGGGCGAGATCGTAGCCTTCGGGATGGGTTACCACCAGCTCCACATCCATGACATTCATCCATTCACAGAACGAGTTGGCTACCGCCTGCGGCAGTGCCTTGAAGTGCGGCAACCAGGTGAGTACTACCTTGGGACGGGCCTTCACCTTGAACTCTTCGATGGTGATGCAGTCGGCGAGAGATTGCAGGGGATGACGGGTAGCCGACTCGAGATTGACGATGGGCACTCCGGCGTATTTTTTAAACTGCTCAAATATTAATTCTTTGTAGTCCTGTTCCCGGTCTTTCAACTGTGCAAACGACCGGATACCGATGATGTCGCAGTACTGCCCGATGACCGCGGCGGCTTCTTTTACGTGCTCGGCGTTGGCGCCGTTCATGATCACGGGCTTTCCGTCCTCACTTTCTTCCATTTCCAGTCCCCAGCCGTCCTGCCCTACGTTCATGATCAATACATTCAGACCCAGGTTTTGGGCGGCTTTTTGTGTGCTTAGCCGGGTGCGCAGGCTTGAATTGAAAAATAGCAGGCCGATGGTTTTATTCCGACCTAGTTCTTTATCACTGAATGGGTTACGCTTGGCAATGATCCCGGCCGTGATGATCTGATTGAGATCGGGTACGTCCTGAAGGGATAAAAAATGGTTCATAAAAAATCAGTATTGGGAGGTTAAGATCCTGGTACAACTTTCGGAAAGTGCAAAACTTTCCGAAAGTTAGCGGTTTTTATTTCGACAGCGCGGTTATTTCCATTTCCAGGGCTTCCAGGAAGGCGTCGGCTTCCTCCTTACCCAGGGCCAGCGAAGGTAGCAAACGAAGGGTATTTGCTCCGGCTACCCCGGTAAACAGTTTGTGCTCGTAGAGCAGCTTGTTGCGCAGGTCCTTGACCGGAAAATCGTACTCGATGCCGATCATGAGCCCGCGGCCGCGCAGCTCGCGGTAGCCGCCTATCTGCCGGATGCCGTCCATGAAGTACTCGCCCATCCGGGCGGCATTATCCATCAGGTTCTCGTTTTTCATAATGTCGAGCACCGCTACCCCGGCTGCACAGGCCAGGTGGTTGCCACCAAAGGTAGTACCCAGCAGTCCGTAGCTCGCCTTGAATTTGGGGGAAATAAGCACCCCCCCGATCGGGAAGCCGTTGCCCATGCCCTTGGCCATGGTCATTAGGTCGGGATGGATGCCGCTGAACTGGTGCGAGAAAAACTTGCCGGTCCGGCCATAACCGCACTGCACGCTGTCCAGAATCAGGACCGCACCGGTTTCATCGCACTTACGGCGTAGCGTCTGTAAAAATTCATCGGTACACACATGGATGCCACCCACGCCCTGAATACCTTCCACGATTACGGCGCTTACTTCCTCGGAAATTCCATTTTCGGCCGCCTCCACGTCATTGAACGGCAGGAAGGTCACGTGCTTGTTGTAGTTGATAGGCGCTACAATAGAGGGGTTGTCCGTAGCGGCTACTGCCCCGGCCGTGCGGCCGTGAAAGGCCTTCTTAAAGGCCACCACCTTGGTACGACCATTGTGGAAGGACGCCAGTTTTAGGGCGTTTTCGTTGGCTTCCGCCCCCGAGTTGCACAAGAAAAGCTTGTAGTCGGGATAACCCGATAGCTCGCCCAGCTTCCCGGCCAGTTCTTCCTGCAAGGGAATCTTGACCGAGTTGGAGTAGAAGCTGATGGCGTTGAGTTGCCTGGTGAGCATGTCCACGTAGTAGGGATGGGCATGGCCGACGGAAATAACGGCATGCCCGCCGTATAGATCGGTGTATTTGGTACCGTGCCGATCCCAGAGGTAGCTCCCCCGCGCTTTGACGGGTTCTATATCGTATAAAGGGTAGACGTCGAATAAGTGAGACATTTTTCTCAATTTTGAATGAGTGAATGAGTGAATGAGTGAATGGTGGGGGCTATATGAATGAGAGCGGAATACTGTCTTCACTCCAAACAGAAACATTTAATATGCTTTTTTTCCATTCGGATAAATCTCCTTTGCTATGTTCTAACTGCTGTTGTAAAAGCAGGTTATCGGCAAAGGTCAGCAGTAATTGTTGCTGGGTTTTATTCAGTTTCTGGTATTTATCAAGTATCTCTTCCATAGTCTATCATTCTACGATTTACAGTTCATACTATTGATAACCAAATAGATAAAAAATTAATTAACCAGTCAACCGATAACCAGTAAATCAATTTCCCAATAACCAATCTCCACCTAAAACGCCGGGGCTTTCAAACGTAGGCCGGTGTCTTCGGGTAGGTTGAAGAGCAGGTTCATGTTTTGTACGGCCTGCCCGGAAGCACCCTTGGTGAGGTTGTCGATGATGCTCGTGATGAGTAGCTGTCCCTCGTGTTTTTCCAGGTGAATCAGGCATTTGTTGGTATTCACTACCTGTTTCAGATCAATGGCCGGTACGCTCACGTGGGTGAACGGGTGGCCGTCGTAGTACCTTCGGTATAGGTTCAGTGCCTCTTCCAGGGTACCTTCGTAGGGCGTGTACACATTGGCCATGATGCCCCTTGTAAAGTCGCCGCGGTAGGGTACAAAGTTGATGGCTTGATCAAAACCAGTCTGCAACTTCCCAACCGTCATTCTGATCTCCGTCAGGTGCTGGTGCGTGAAGGCCTTGTAGATAGACATGTTGTTGTTGCGCCAGGTAAAGTGCGTGGTGGCGCTCAGCGACTGCCCGGCCCCGGTACTACCCGTAACGGCACTGACTTGAACTGCCTCTTTCAGCAAACCCGCCTCTGCCAGTGGCAGCAGCGCCAGCTCGATGCTCGTGGCAAAGCAGCCGGGGTTGGCCACTTTGGTGGCGGGGCGGATGGCATCGCGCTGCAACTCGGGCAGACCGTACACAAAGCCCGCTGATTCGTCGCGAAAGTCGGTACTGAGGTCGATGATCTTTACGGCATCAGGTACCTGATTCGCTTCCAGAAACTTTCGGGATTCGCCGTGGCCCGAACAGAGGAAAATGACCTGTAAGGCCTCGTCGTTGAGCAAGTCCTGAATTTCTTCGCCCGAAAAAGCCAGATCGGTATCGCCCAGCAGATCGGTATGCGTAGCGGCCACCGGCTTACCCGCCTGACTTTTGCTGTGCGCAAAGGCAATGTGCGCCTGCGGGTGGTTGATCAGGATTCTCAGCAGTTCGCCGCCGGTGTAGCCAGCGGCTCCGATGATGCCTGTTTTAATAGTTGAAGTTGTCATTGTATGTTGTTATAACCGGGATTTCCCGGCCTTTTATTTCCAGATGGCACGTAAGTACTTGTGCAGAATTAGTTTATATTTTAACCGCAAAGACGCAAGGGCGCAAAGATTTGATAATTAGAAACTTACATCTTTGCGTCTATCGCGTCTTTGCGGTAATTATTTTTGCATGACTACTTATATAGGCTGACTTTTCCAATTTGGGATACAAGGCTTTGTAATTGGCAAATTCCTCTTCCAGATGCTGAGTTTCCGCCACAGATAATGCGTTGTTTTCCGAAGTCTCATCTTCTTTTTTCAATTCCGTCTTATCCATACTTTCTTTATTTAACTCTTATTACTTATCAGCCAGCTCACTGATCTTCTGATAAATCATCGCCTGATTGGACGCTACTTTGGAGAAGCCGCGGACATCATCGCCCGTCCAGGCGTTGTTCATTTCGCCGTAGCTGCCAAATACCGGCGACATCAGATCGTACGCCGACTCGATGCCCTCTACGTGGAACCGGTACGGGGCCAGGTGTACATGTACCTTACCCGACACGTGCTTCTGCGTGTCGGTCAGGAAGGTCTCGATGTTACGCATTACGGGCTCCACAAACTGCCCCTTGTGCAGCAGGCTACCGTACCAGTTGGCGAGCTGCTCCTTCCAGTAGAGTTGCTGCTCGGTGAGTACGTGCTTTTCGAGCGTGTGGTGGGCCTTGATGATGATGAGCGGGGCGGCGGCCTCAAAGCCCACGCGGCCTTTGATGCCAATGATGGTATCACCTACGTGAATGTCGCGCCCAATGCCGTAGGGCTGGGCGATTTCCGCCAGTTTCTGAATCACTTGCACGGGCGTTTCGTAGCGCTCGTCGTTCAGGCCCGTCAGCTCGCCTTTTTCAAATTCCAGCGTAATCGTCTCCGGCTCGGTTTTGGATACCGGCGTTGGCCAGGCACTCTCGGGCAGGTACTTGTCGGAGGTCAAGGTTTCCTTTCCTCCTACCGAGGTACCCCACAGACCTTTGTTGATGCTGTACTCGGCCTTCTTCCAGTCGCGCTCCACGCCTTTTTTGGTCAGGTACTCGATTTCGGCTTCGCGTGATAGTTTCAGGTCGCGGATGGGCGTAATGATCTCAGCCTCGGGCATGATAATCCGGAAGGCCATATCAAACCGCACCTGATCGTTGCCCGCCCCGGTACTGCCGTGGGCAATGGCCGACGCGCCGATTTCTTTGGCGTACTCCGCCACAGCTACCGCCTGAAATATACGCTCGGCGCTCACCGACAGCGGGTAGGTATTGTTTTTGAGAATATTGCCAAAAATGAGGTACCTGATACAGTCTTCATAGTAGCTCTTTGTCTTCACAATAGTAGTATGCTGCTTCACGCCCAGAGCGTAGGCATTGGCCTCGATCGTTTTCAGGTCCTCGTCCGAAAAACCACCGGTATCCACCAGCACGGAGTATACTTCATAGCCCTGATCTTCGGCCAGGTACTTTACGCAAAAAGAGGTGTCCAGTCCGCCGCTGAACGCTAGTACTACTTTTGATTGTGACATTGTTTGTTAGGTGATTAGCTTTTAGCCATTAGCTTTTAGGGCAATGCTGCCTGGCCATTTGCTTGGGGTTTGTTTAAAAATCTGTTTATCAACAACTTACTAGAATCCGTTATCCAATGGGCTCATTCATCGCCGTATTTGCGCTCATTCTGAGCCGGTTTTATCCTGCAAACTTACTACATCCGTCGTTTTGAACGGCATAAGAAAGCCCCGCTGCGGTTCTTTTCAGAAATACCGGAGCGGGGCTTTCATGTACTGTAATACAGGTAAGTATCCTAGGATACCAGCATCGCTTCGGGATTTTTCTTTTTGGCGCGTTCGTCCCTTCGCAGGAGAATACGCTGCTTGATCCTCATCCAGCGCTCGTACAGCTTCGACTCTTTCAGGAAATTCCAACCTTCTCCCTTCTCATTCTTTTTAATCTCCTCGTAGTTGTACATCATACCCGTACACAGGCAGTTTTTGCGGTTGGTACGGGTAAGGATGTCATAGTTGACGCAGCTGGCGCAGCCTTTCCAGAAGGCATCGTCGGCGGGCAGCTCACTGAACGTCACGGGCTCGTAGCCCAGGTCCGAATTTATTTTCATCACCGCCAGGCTCGTCGTAATGCCGATGATCTTGGCGTTGGGGTATTTCTTGCGGGAAAGTTCAAAGGCTTTGGCCTTGATGGCCTTGGCAATGCCGCTATTGCGGTAATCGGGATGCACGATCAGGCCCGAATTGGCCACAAACTTGCCGTGCTCCCAGGTTTCGATGTAGCAGAAGCCCACCCAATCGCCCTGCCTGGTAGTGGCGATAATGGCCTTGCCCTCTACCATTTTTTCCATCAGGTAGATAGCAGACCGCTTGGCGATACCCGTACCGCGCTTCTTGGCGCTCTCTTCCATCTCGGCACAAATCGTTTCGGCGTAGTGCAGGTGATCTTCGGTGGCAATCTGAACAATAAAAGGATTGTCGGTTGATACTTTATGTTTCATGGTTTGATAATCTGTCATTCACTCCTTCTGCTCATCGCTTGGGAGAAATTACATCAGAATTAAGATGAACTTCTGGAAAAAATAAGGAACTAAGAAAATGGGCAGAAAAAACTTTGCCACGTAGGCAAAAAGGTATCAGTTGGTCCTGACGGACCTAAATCGGAAGGGGGTAGTATGAAAGAAAGTATAGGACACTTTGCTGTTCAATGTGTTTTGCTCTGAAAAACGATGCAAATTTTATAAAAATTATGCTTCCAGACCAACTTAACTGAAAATATATTTTTAATGTTCCCCTTTTTGTGGATACTTAGTAAAACAAACAACTGGATTTAAGATTATACGTTTATTTTTTTGTTTGATCTTTTGCACAATATAATAAACACAACTATTTGATAATCAAAAATTTATACTTAAACAGTAGGGTATTGACAGGGAAAATAATATTTTTGTAAGAAAAATTTTTCCAAGCTCGTTCTGCCGGTAACTTAAAAACGCTACCAGGTCATATACTAAAACAGGAGGGGTAGAAGCAAGGGGCAACCGGGAAAAATGCTATTGAAGAGAGGTGTCATTCCATGAATCAACTAACAGCAGACGATTTAATCTACGGCTACATCAACGGGATATTCCCGATGGCCGATGCCGACGGTACCCTGTACTGGTACTCGCCGGACCCCCGCGCCATTATTCCGATTGAGACGTATCAGCCCCCCAAATCCTTACGCCCGGTACTGAACAAACGGAAATTCGAGATCCGTATCGACCACCGTTTTGAGCAGGTCATGCGGCACTGCGCCGCTCCCCGCACGCAGGAGGAAGGTACCTGGATATCGGAAGATATTATTGCCGCTTACAGCGAACTGCACCGGCTCGGGATGGCGCACAGCATCGAGACCTACCAGGACGGCGAACTGGTGGGCGGCCTCTACGGGGTAGCCATTGGCTCGGTATTTTTCGGCGAGTCCATGTTTTATAAGGTCACCGATGCCTCCAAAGTGGCCTTCCACGCCCTGATGGAGGTACTCAAAAAGCAGCAGTACCTTTTGCTCGACACCCAGTTTATCAACGATAACGTGCGGCGGTTTGGGGCCATCGAAATTCCCAAGGTCGAGTACATGGCGCGCCTGCGCAAGGCCATTGCCGTGAAGGCCCGTTTTACCGAACCCGACCTGGAACATATGTTTCAGCGTGTTTCCTGAGTGAAAATTTGGCATAAGGCCACGATTAAAAACGGAATGCCCTATTTTTGGGGATTCATTTGGTTTTTAATCTCCCCGCTATGGCTGGCGCAAACCCCATTCTGGTTATCAAATTTGGTACGGCTTCCATCACCCGCCCCACGGGGGAGCCCGATCAGGCCGTCATCGCCGAAATAGCCCGTCAGGTTTCCACGCTGCATCCCTCCTACCGCATCATCCTGGTATCTTCCGGTGCCGTGGGTGCCGGCAAATCCCGAATTCCGGACTACCGGGGCACCCTCACGCAGCGCAAAGCCGCGGCGGCCGTGGGCAACCCCCTGCTGATTGGCCTGTACGCCCAGCATTTTCTGCCGTACCATATTTCGATTGCCCAAAGCCTCTGCGAAAGGCAGCACTTTGCCAATCGTCACCAGTTTTTACAGCTAAAAAACACCTACGAGGAGCTGTGGCGCTGCGGGATTATCCCGATTGTGAACGAAAACGACGTGGTCAGCGACCGGGAGCTCAAATTCTCGGACAATGACGAACTGGCAACCCTCATCGCGACGGGCTTTGGGGCCGAAGCCCTAATGCTATGTACTTCGGTGGGTGGCCTCATGGACGAGAGCGGGCGCATTGTGCGCGAGGTAACGCACGTAAAAGACGTTTTCAGGTGGGTGCGCACCGATAAATCTTCCCTGGGACTGGGCGGTATGGCCTCCAAGCTGACCTTTACCAAGCTGGCCACCCGCATGGGTATCCGGGTGGTGATATTTGGCATGAACGAGCCCGATGGCATCATCAGGGCGCTGCGGCTGGAAACCGGAACGGTATTCTGGCCGCAGCAAAGCACGCTCTCGGCCCGGAGCCGATGGCTGGGCAGCGGGGGACTGGTAGCAGGTCTGCTCCGCATCGACGAGGGAGCCGTGCGCGCGCTCCAAAATCGCCGCAGCCTGCTGGCGGTGGGTATTCTGGAAGTGGAGGGGGAGTTTGAAGCCGGCGAACTGGTGGAAATTTTCAATCCCAATCAGGAAATGGTTGCCGTGGCCCGCTCACGCGAGACCTCCCGGTCGATTGTCAGTAATCTGAAAACCGTGAATTTTGAGGTAGCCAATGCCAATGATATTGTATTGCTCTGAGGTTTTATCCAAGGAGCTTAACTTGTATAGTATAAGTACTTGCGCAAAAATACTTTGCACTAAATTTTAGCAGTCTGCCGATCCGGTTGAATCTATCCGTAAGCAACTACAAATCAGAAATTTTGAAAACTAACAGCTAGCCACCTAATGGCTAATACCTACTTATGAATGAGGATATTCGTGTAGAAAACGAGCTGGACGCCGTTACCGCAGACTCCATTCTGCCCCAGCTCAAAGCCGCGCAGATGGCCGCTTCGGCGGTGCGCAGTATGCCTGACGCCGACCGGGCGGGCCTGCTGAACAATCTGGCGGGGCGAATCATGGAGAACTTGGCTACCATCCTGGCCGAAAACCGCAAAGACCTGGACCGTATGGACGACGCCGATCCGAAAAAAGACCGGCTGCTGCTCAACGAAGCGCGGATCGGCGGCCTGGCCCAAAGCCTCCGTGACGTGGCTCTGCTCCCCGACCCTACCGGCAAGGTGCTGCTCGAAAAAACCCTGGAACAGGGCCTGCAGCTGCAAAAGGTAGCCGTACCCCTGGGGGTAGTGGGCGTTATCTACGAATCGCGCCCCAACGTGACCCTCGACGTGGCCGCGCTGTGCCTGCGCTCCGGGAACGCCTGCGTGCTCAAAGGCGGCAAGGAGGCGACGTACTCCAACACCTGCCTGGTGGGCCTGATCCACGCGTCGCTGGAAGCGTTCAGCATTCCGCCCGCGGCCGTGACGCTGCTGCCCACCGACCGCAAGTACGTAGCCGAACTGCTGACCGCCACCCGCTTCGTGGACATCATCATCCCGCGCGGTTCGGAGTCGCTGATCCAGTTTGTGCGAAAAAACTCGCTGGTGCCTACCATCGAAACCGGCGCGGGCGTGTGCCATACCTACGTGGAAAAGACCGCTGATCTGGACAAAGCCCGGGCCATTGTGGTGAACGCCAAGGTATCGCGCCCGTCGGTATGCAATTCTCTGGATACGGTAGTAGTAGACCGGGAGGTAGCGGAGGCCTTTTTGCCCACGCTGAAAGAGGGACTTAGCGCGTATGATGTAGAAATCTTTGCCGACCAAACCGCCTACCCGATTTTAAAGGCAGCCGGGTACCCTCTTCTTAAACAAGCTCAGCCGGAGGATTTTGGTCGGGAGTTTCTGGATTACAAATGCTCGGTCAGGGTAGTGGAAGGCTTGCCCGATGCCCTGGCCCACATCCGGGAGTACTCCTCGCGGCATTCGGAAGCCATTGTTTCGCAGGACATGGCGGCCATCGAAACGTTTCTGAACGAGGTAGACGCCGCCGCCGTGTACGCCAATGCCTCCACGCGCTTTACCGACGGGGGGGTATTTGCCCTGGGTGCGGAGATCGGTATCTCCACCCAGAAGCTACACGCCCGCGGACCCTTCGCGCTGGAAAAGCTGGGCACCGAAAAATGGATCGTACGCGGCAACGGACAAGTTAGGTCTTGAATTGGTTCTTTTTAGTTCTGAGTTCGTAGTTCGTGGCGGCCGCCACGAACTACAATTTGTATATTTGTATAAACACCTGGCAACAGTATTCCTTTCCTATGACTTCATCACTTGAAACTGATCACCTCCAGACTCTGACGCAGGAAGCCACGGAGCTACTTACACAGCTCATTTCGACGCCCTCGTTCAGTCGGGAGGAAGAGAAAACGGCCGGGCACATCGAGGCCTTCTTACAGAAAAAGGGGATTCCGTTTCAGCGCAAAAAAAACAACATCTGGGCGCTCAACCGGCATTTTGACCCGGCCCTCCCTACCCTGCTCCTCAACTCTCACCACGACACCGTAAAGCCCAACAAGTCCTGGACCCTCGACCCCTTCACGCCCCTGATACGCGATGGAAAGCTCTACGGTCTGGGCAGCAACGACGCCGGAGGCTGTCTGGTATCGCTGATCGCTACCTTCAGCCATTTTTACGAACGCAAGGGGCTGCGCTACAATATGGCCCTGGCGGCTACGGCCGAAGAGGAGATTTCGGGCAAGGAAGGGCTGGAGATTGTGATACCGGAGCTACCGCCCATCGAATTTGCCATTGTGGGCGAGCCCACGCAGATGCACCTGGCCGTAGCCGAGAAGGGCCTGCTGGTGCTCGACTGCACCGCCCGGGGCAAATCGGGCCACGCCGCGCGCGAGGAGGGCGATAACGCCCTCTACAAGGCCATCCGGGACATTGAGTGGATTCGCAGCTATCGCTTTCCGAAGGTATCGCCTACCCTGGGACCCATCAAAATGTCGGTGACCATCATCAACGCCGGCACGCAGCACAACGTAGTGCCGGATACCTGCACCTTTACGGTAGATGTACGCGTGACCGAGCAGTATACGCTGGAAGAAATTATTGAGGTCATCGAAGCCCATATCCAGTCAGAGGTAGGCGCGCGCTCCATCCGGCTGCGGCCGTCCAGTATTCCGCTGGAACACCCCATTGTGCAGGCCGGCGTGAAACTGGGCCGCACCACCTACGGCTCACCTACTACCTCCGATCAGGCCCTGCTCGACTGCCCCTCCCTCAAAATGGGACCGGGACACTCGGAGCGGTCGCATACGGCGGATGAGTTTATCTACCTGCACGAAATTGAGGAGGGCATTGCGCAGTATATTACTATGCTGGAAGCCGTGGCTGGCTAGCCCTCAGGGGGCAGCTGGCTCTTTGGATTTTTTCAACGTATACGCCAGCGTTACGTGGTGCGACCACCCCAGTTGCGGATGGCTCGAAGCCGCGTAGTCCATGGCGAAGCTATCGCCCGCAAACCCTACCCCGACATGGTTGGTGTAGGGTTTGGTGTTTATACCCGTCCGAATGGTAAACTGGCTGATTACCTCGTATTCCAGTCCAGCGCGCAGGGACGCCGGGCAGTCCGTATTTTTCACAAATTCGGCACTGAGCCGGAGGGATGAGGTAGGCACGTAGGTGAAGCCCGTACGCAGCACCGTGGGCAGGCGTTCGGCGTTTTCTCCCGAGTAGCTTCCCTGAGCCAGGTTGTAGATATGGGTACCAAAAAAAACTGTCTTGCTCAGCTGCGCAATCCCCCCCATCTCTACCACCAGCGCTTTGCGGCTCAGGGCCACGTTCTGGGCCACGACGGCCAGCTGCCGGTAGCCAATTTTCAGACCCAGGCTGACGCGGTTGATGCGGTGCGCTACCCCCAGGCCAAATGCCAGTTCGTTGTAGATTTTATCTCCGAACCGCTGCACCGAAAAGCCCGCCACCAGCTCTTTCCGCACGGGCAACACCACGCCAAAAGCCAGCGTACTGAGGCCGTCGAAACCGTGGTACGAATGAAAGGAAGAAAAAAGTGACGCTTCGGTAAGAGTCGCCAGCCCCGCCACATTGTTCACCACCGCATAGCGATCCGCCTGCGCCACCACAGCATTGCCCATGCCCCAGGCGCGGGCCCCGATCGGGAAGTCGTCGCCACTGGCCAGCGCCTTACCCGAGAGAAACAGCCAGAGGAGCAGGCACGGGCGCAGCATAGCGTAGTAGGTAGGTTAGTTGTACCTGCGCTTTACCAGCGCCAGCAGATCCGCCACGGCCTCACTGTTCATATCCCAGCCGTAGAGCGACGCAAACTTACCGGCCATCAGCGAACGGGCCTCTTCGAAGGTACCCGCCTGATCCAGCTCCCGCATGGATTTGTCGAAAGCATCACTATCCCGATCAAACAGCTGATTGACAAACATGAAGCGGTGCCCCAGGGCAATACTTTTGAGGATGCTATCCACTTTTACCTGCACACTACCGTAGGTGGCATCCTCATGGGAGGGTGGCACGTCTACCTTGTAGTGACTGTTGAGTGAGGTACTTGCCACCGGCTGCACGGGTTGCGGGGCGGGTTTAGACGCCACAGGAGCCGAAGCAACCGGCGGTGCCTGGTAGCCGGAAGCGGGAGTATCAGATAGAGCAGTATCGAAAAACGATTTGCCCGCGGGTGCGGGTGGAGCTATTACCGTTTCGCTAACCGAGGAGCTTTGGGGCACTATGCTGTTTACATGCAACGGCAGCACGGTCGAGAACTCCTCCACGTAGGGTGCTACGTCGTCGAGGGAAGCGCCCGCGGCCATCATCTCGGCTAGCCAGCCAAGTGCTTTGTTGACGTACACAAATTTTTCTCCGCTGTCGGTCAGGCGTAGCGCCAGCGCCCTGGCTATCCCCTGATGTATGTGAGTATACTTGGTCAGTCTTTTGGCATTCTCGACATCGTAAGTAAAGTTGGGCATTGCTTTGAGCTTCCTTTCAAAGTAGTCGGCCGGGGCCAGCAGCAGCAGCAGCGCGTCGGTAGTAGCTTCCAGGAGCATAGGCTGCAGATCGTCGCGCCCAATGGAGATGTGCCGCGACACGGTGTTCATAAATTCCTGCAGAGCGTCCTGTACTTCTTTGCTCTCAAAATTAAAATAAGGACTACGAAAAGCCTGGGCGTCCGATTTCCACTGATCGAACAAACGACTGATGATACCCAGATTTATTTGCTTGGAAGGGGTCAGGGAGAGGAGCTCCTGCCCGTTGATTACCTCTTTTGTATGATAAAAATCAGAGAGTACTTTGGCGGTAAATCGGGCCGCATACTCTTTCAAAACCATTTGATTCAGTTTACCAGGCATAGCTAATTAAGAATAGAAGGTAGCGGGGTTCAAAAAAATGTGTTTGCTTTGCGACTTAAATACAAACGGCCGCTTGCTGTGCCCCCAATATACAAACAATGTTTATTGAACCTTCACGAAAAAAAGAAATTTTACATCCACGAACAGGCTGGATCGAGGTTATCTGCGGCTCTATGTTTTCGGGCAAAACCGAAGAACTGATTCGTCGTCTCAACCGGGCTAAAATTGCCCGGCAAAAAGTCGAAATTTATAAGCCTGCACTTGATAAACGTTACCATCAGGAAGACATTGTTTCGCACAATGAGAACTCGATCCGATCTATACCGGTGCAAACGGCCACTGAGATACTTTCGCTGGCAGGAGATTGTGAAGTAGTAGGGCTGGATGAAGCCCAGTTTTTTGATGACACCATTGTGGAGGTATGCAACTCCCTGGCCAATAACGGGAAGCGGGTCATTGTGGCCGGACTGGATATGGATTTTCTGGGGCACCCGTTTGGCTGTATGCCGCAGTTGATGAGCATTGCCGAGTACGTGACCAAAGTACACGCCATCTGCGTAGTGTGCGGCGATGTGGCCTCCCACTCCTACCGCACCGCTCCCTCCCAGGAGCAGGTACTCCTGGGAGAAACGGATGCCTACGAAGCCCGCTGCCGCCGGTGCTTCAACCTGGGCGAAAGCGTACAGAGACACAGTTAGGTACGGGTAGGTACAGGCCTGCCTCAGTAGACCTCGCTGATCTGAAATGTGCTGGAATTGATGGAAAAACCTTCTCCCGATTTTTTATTTTTCATGGCTTCATAAATGGGAGCCGAAGTAGAAATACCGTAGACTTTCTTCCCCTCACATTCAAATTCTCCGCTGATACCTACCAGAAACGTCATCTTGTCGGTGACCACCACGGCACCGGGCTGCACCTGATCATACTCTGACTGGAAATCAATACGATTGAACAGGGCTGCCGACTCTTCGAGGAAATCAAAATGCGCTTGCAGATCCGACATATCGTTGAGCATTTCCTGCTGATTGGACTCGTAGGTTTCACTCATATTGTCGTCGGCGTTGCGGCCGGCCCCTTCGCGGAGACGCCGGAGATCCTCCTGCGCTACGGCCATTCTGTCGTTCAGGTTGTGTTTGCAGGCCTCGGTTATTTTCTGTTTGCTTTCGAAATTCTTCATAGCTTCGTTTGTGGTAAATGATCGAATGCCGGTTTACGTAAAAAAAGCGCGCCAGCATTCGATCTTTT
>CATMVR010000032.1 GCA_950075905.1 uncultured Persicitalea sp.
AGCTGGACAAAGAACTCATCACCGAGGCAGATTCCACCACCTTTACTCAACCCGCCCGGCGGCCGGCCCGTACGGGCTTTATTCTGGACAAGCCCCGTCAAGTACTCGGCTACCAACCCCGAAGCTTTCGGGAAGGTATCGCCCTGCTCGCCGAGCAGATGCACGGGAAGTAGGCGAGATATACCGCTCAGGTGCTTTCGTCAAAAGCCCGCAATGCTGTATACCCGCTCCTGTACGTCCAGATTCCGCAGGTAGTCAGATCCCGAAGTTTCGAAAGGAGTACCGCTCATCAGGCTTTCCACAAAGTGCCGCTGGCAGAAGTACACGCAGTCGCCGGCGAAGTTCCGGTCGTGGTGCTCGTAGGAATGCAGGTACGCGGCCTGGCCCAGGGGCTTTACCCAGATACTACCATCGCCAGTTAGCTCAATGCTTCCGCCGTTGAGGTCAAGCCTTAGGCTGTCGGCAAAGGTGTAACGGGGGTTAGGGTAGCGGCTTTAGAGTTACGGGCTCATGTCCAGCGTGGCGCGGCAGCCATTTTCCAGGCCCAGTACCACCAGCCCGCTGTCTTCGCCCGCTATATCCTGATTTCTTTTGGAGAGATAGGCCTGCACATCATTCACCTCCGAGCCAGTCAGATAGCGCACTACGTCGATCAGATGCACGCCGGTTTCGTAGATCAGCAGCCGGGGGTAGGCACGAAAGTAGGGCTGCCGACTCAGGTAGGCATCCGGTTGCCAACCGTCGCCCATGCGCATGCGCCAGTAGATACTGTACTGTTCGTCACCAACGGTTTTCGATTCAAGAATTGCTTTGATGGCCCGGTGCCAGGGCTGAAACCGGAAGTTTTCGTGCACCATCAACCGCACGCCCCGTTCCCCGGCAAGCGCTACCAATGTTTGAGCCTCTTCCAGCGAGGGAGCCAGGGGTTTCTGACAAATAATGGCTTTGCCGTGGCGCGATGCTACCTCAACCAGTTCCAGGTGGGAAGCCGGAGGCGTGGCGATGTCCACAAAATCGACGTCGGGAAGGGTAGCCAGAGCGTCTGAGAGACTGGAAAATATCTCTCCGGTGAAGCCCCATTTTTCTCCAAAGGATCGGGCTTTGTCCGGATCAGAATCGCATATCGCTACAATCTCTACCTCGGGTATGCGCTGCCAGGCTTCCATATGAAACTGACTAAAATACCCGCAACCAACCAAGATTCCTTTCAGGGAGCTATTAGCGATTAGGTTGTTAGCCATTAGCCTTCTTATTTGATGATTTAACACGAATCGATCTTACCGGCCAAAGCCTACCACTTCCCTACTCAGGTACATACTCCCGGTCCATTGTCAAAAGAAAAGCATCCATTCGCAAACCATCCTCGCGCATGGAAAACTGAATATCGTGGGTACCCGCTGCGGGTACATCCAGATAAATCAGGTGCGGCACGCCGCAATGTACCTCCACCGTCCGCTGACTGTTGGACCACGTCCACTTGTTCTTGCCTTCACACCACTGGATTCGTTGGCCACTTTCGGGCCAGGTATCGTTCAGACCCACGTGGATGCCGTTGTCCTCCGAGCCCGTCGAATATGCTTTGACCCACACGTAGTAGCGCCCCGGCTTTTTAAACTTCACCGGGTAGGTGAGTACGGCCAACTGTCCGGGTACATCCGAGAAATTGGTCCCCTTCATCATTTTATCATCCCGCGTGGCCCGGGTATCGGGTACGCAATGAATATAAGCATTTCCTCCGGCCTGCTGCACGGCTTTTTCGGTGGAGCTTTTATCTACCACAATCCACTTTCTGACTTCATCTTTGGTTTGTGAGCGGAAGTTCTCGGCTTCCTGATAGATCACACCCTTCGGCAGCCCCTTCGGTTTTTGGGCGAGGCAGGCCACGCTGGCCAGCGATAGTAAGAGTACTCTATACAGTATCATATTTATTTTACTTCGGAGTTAAGAGGAAGAGCTATTCTTGCGTAAACCGCCTACTTCGTCATTTTTTTCAATAGCCCAAAGAAACCCTTCTTGCGGTCGCTATTGATGCCCCAGTCGGCGGGCATACTCTGGTAGCCATCGGCAAAGGGTTCGTCTTTCATGCGGTAGTCGAAGTACCCCCACGACGCCCCGGCTTTGGTAGCGGCAATGAAGTTGTTGTAGGGTTTATCAAAATCGAAGTGGTCGTCTTCATTGAACACAATGGGTTGTCCTTTGTAGTTTGGCTTGGCTTTGATGATGCGGACCATCTCTTCGATCCGGGCGGGATCTTTCACGCCATTGCCGTGTACCAGCACAAAATCATTGACCGCCAGCACATTATCCACGGGAATAAAGCCCCCGCCAAAGCTGGTCGAAACCAGCAACCGGCGACCATCCCGATTCATCGATTTTACCAGACTCACCAGTTCGTGAATTCGTTTTTCTTTTAATATCTCGTGATCGTATTTTTTGATATTGCTCTCGTTGTTCACTTCTACCAACACATTCCGGTAGTTCTTGTCCAACAGCCAGTTAGTAGCATTTTTTACAGCATTCACCACCGCTGCTTCATCTTTCAGGCGCTCATCCTGTCCAAAATAGAAGTACCCAAGTATGACCACCATCCCTAGTTGGTCGGCTTTGTCTATGATTCTTTCCAGGCGCTTCATAAAAGCTTCATCCAGCGACCCGTCGGCTTTAAACGCCGAATTGATCCAGGGCTGATTTTGGGAGTACCCCTGCGGACTCCCGCCCTGCATATTGAGCGTAAAGGCCAAAAGTCCGTGCTTCTTCCACTCCGGCATGGCTTTGATAAACTCGTTGGTATTCCGGTCCGCGTCCCACTTGCCGGTATCGGGGTACTTCCACATCTCGCGGGTCTCGGGATTCAGGTCGTCGTAGATGCCCTGCACCATGCGCGAGTTGGGTAGCAGGCCTTCCAACTTCATACCCTCGTAGGTTTTGCCTTTCAGGGTAATTTTGTTGTTGATGTAAAAATCGCCATCCTTAATGGACACTTCGGTTTTACGCTTTTGTGCCTGCGCCAGGGTACTTATCAGGAGCAAGGCCAGTACTATTTTTTTCATAAAGGATTCAGGTTATAGGTCTGTTAAGTAAAAATTTGAAATGATTAGCTGATAGCTTTTAGCCCATAGCCATCAGCTTTTTTTCAACTTATTGATTTTCAATTTAGCATTCTACAAATTGACAAAGATTAAAAGCCGATGGCTGACCGCCGATTGCCGATCGCCGACCGCCTATTCAATCTTCCAGCGCATCCGCAGCCACATAACTACCGCCGCCATGTTGAGTAAGGCACCGGTAACGAAAAAGGGCGTCACGCTGCCACTCCACGCAAACAGGTACGGAAATGCCAGGCTGGTCAGGAATGCGCCCAGGTTTCCCGCCATGTTCATGGTACCGGAAATCAGGCCCGACTGCGCCTTGCCGATATCCACGCAGAGCGCCCAGGAAGGCGGCAGGGTCATGTCGGCACCCAGCAGAGCCACCGACAGAAACACGACGGCCCCAACCACCTCATCCTGATAGATACTACCCACCAGTCCCCCGGCCGCCAGGGCAAACCCCACCGCCGCCGGAATGATTCTCGACCAGCGCTGATGTCCCTTTCGGTACAACAGATCGATCCAGGCACCTGAGAGCCAGCTCCCCGCCGCCCCGGCCAGCAGGGGCACCGATGCCAGCCAACCGGCCTGCGTGGCTTCCAACTGATAGGTACGCTGCAAATGCGGGTACAGCCAGGTTAGTGCAAAGAAAAAGGTAAAGTTGGAGCAGAAATACTGACCCATCACCGGCCAGATAAGGCGCTGCCGAAGCAATTGACCCAGCCCGATGGGGGCGGTAGTCGCCGCTACGGAGGGCTGCCGTTGTGTCAGGATCAGTTCCTTTTCGGAAGGCGACAATTGCGGGTGTTCTTCGGGTAAATCGCGAAACATAAACCACCACGCCACGGCCCAAAGTACCCCCACGCCTCCCAGCACCACAAACGACATGCGCCAGCCAACAGCCTGAATCAGAATGGCGATGAAAGGCAACGCCTGCGCCGCCCCCAGGCGGGAGCCCGAAAAGTTGATGCCCGTGATAAGCCCCCGCTCCCGCACCGGAAACCAGGAAAACGTAGCCCGGGCAATGCCCGGAAAGGCACCGGCCTCCCCGGCACCAAACAGAAACCGGACGATGAGCAGGGAAATAAAATTCCAGCTGAGTCCCGTCAGGGCCGTCAGTACCGACCAGAAAGAAACAATACCCGTCAGCATTTTGCGTGCACCGAGCCGGTCTACCCAGTAGCCCGAGGGAGTCTGCAGCAGGGCGTACCCCAACGAGAACGCAGCCAGCACCCAGCCCATTTGCCGGTCGTTGAGACCCAGTTCGAGGGCAATCGGACTCTTGGCCACCGAGATACACACCCGATCAACGTAGAGCAAGAGAGCCAGTAAAAAGGTACCTACAACAATCAGATAGCGAAACACGGAGGGGAATTATGAATTATGAATGCTGAATTATGAATTCTGAATTTGGGATTCTTGATTCCGACGGGATGACCCGCACCATTCTGATAATAGAATGTTTCTGAGCCCACATTAATAGCTTACAGGTTTACATAATTGATAATTAGGACTTTAAATATATATTTTTTTGAGTTATAAAGAACCGTATTTCGGGATATAGCTGATCAAGTTGTCTGTCCCATTGAAAGCAGCTCGCCCCTAATTCAGAATTCAGCATTCATAATTCAAAATTCCCTAAGAGCTTCTTCACTACCTCGTACAAGGCCTGATCGTTGCCGACGTTGCCGGGGAATACGACGTAGGGAAAGCCGCTGAGGCGGCTGTCCAGTCCGGGCTCCCAGACCGATACCCCCGGAATAATCTGCCCCTTTACCATTGCCTTGCGGATACCCAGTCCTTTGGTGGCTATATCGCTGGATGTAATGCCACCCTTGGCTACCACGAAAGCTGGCGGAACGTCGATTTGCTGTACCAATTTTACCAGGAGGTCGGAGTACTGCATCCCAATCTGAATGTTTTCCTCGCGATTCGCACCAGTTTGTAATTTCCGTTGTGTGTACACCAGTACTGTTTCTCCAGACTCGATATGCTCCCTGACTTTACTGGCAAGAGTAGCAACATACTCCTCCGGATCGGCCACGACCTGTTTTGTATTGATGATGTAGGCGGGCAGTGAAACACGATCCATCAGAATGCTCACCTGACGGGTAGTGAGGGGCACAAAAGAACCCACCACCACCAGCCCTCCCCGCTTGTTCTGCACATCCAGCAGGTCAGTGGCTTCCAACAACGGGGCGGCTTCCAGATTGCCCAGCGTTTTAACAATGGAGGCCGCCGACCGGATGATCACGTCGCGTCCCAGCTCTTGTACTCGACGAATCAGGTCTGCTACCCGCGCCAGATCCTCGTAGGATTCGGCATCCGCTACCACTACCTTGTAGGCAGGGTCTGCCACTCGGTTTGCTGTTTCTGCCAAAGCCGCGCCAGTCAGATCCGTTCGACCCACTTTCTTGATTTGCTCATGCCGGATGGTACCGGCTGCCTTTTCCACCACCCATTCCGTCAGGTCCGAATTTGCGTAGCCAAACACCGGGTCTTTGGCAAAGGGCGTTTCTGATACGGGGGTTCGTACACCCTCCTGTTCAAGGTAATGTACTCCATCTACCGTAACCCGCCCCCCTTCAATAAAGGCCGGAATAATAAAAACCAAAGGATTTGTGGCTCCAAAACCTTCGGCCAATGCCTCTACCTCTGCCGGGTAGTGCCCGCGCAAAGTGGAGTCTGACCGGCTGATGGGGAGTACCCTCCGCTGGTATTTATCCCCCAGTTTTTTAAGCCGTCCACCAATTTCTTCGTTCATCGCTACCGCTACCTCTTCCGAAAAGGCCCTCGAATTGGTTAGAATATAAAAGAGAGGCGTATCGGCCCGAAACATCTCTTCCAGGGTATCTTCCTCCCAGGTGGTCAGCACGGGTACGTCGTGCACGGTCTGGGTGCCGGTAGGGTCATCATCAAGCACTACGATAACGGTATTCTCTAAAAATGTACGCATCAATAAGTCAATTGTAAGGTTTTGTCAGATTAGTATTCTTCTACCAACCAGCAAACCTACGTATTGTTGGGCTGATTTTTTACCGGCTGAGGCCCTCCACCGCCACCACCCGCGCCGGAGCACCGTCGCCCCCGGCGTATTTGATCGGTAGGGCAAAAAGCAGTACCTGCTCCTCACTCAGCTGATCCAGATGGCACAGACCCTCTACGATGGTAATACCACCGCCCAGCAGTATTTGATGAATCAGGGTGACCTCGGCCAGATCATTAACATCTGCCACCGATGGCGGCTCCACACCGACCATCTTTACTTTGCGGTCTACCAGCCACCGGGCCAGTTCCTCACTAATGCGCGGCAGGGCCTCGCGGTAGTCGGGGGTACCATTCCGTTCCGACCAATTTGTACGCAACAGCAGGCTGTCTCCGGGGCTGATTTTCTCCGCCAGCTCCCCCAGATGCGCCACGGTGAGCAACTCGCGGGGTTGGGTATTGGGCAGGTGCACCACCCAGGCCCAGCCCACCAACTGATCCAGACTCATTTGATCAATGCTCTCCTCGCTAACGCCAAAGTGCCGGGGCGCGTCTACGTGGGTACCCGCGTGGGAGTACAGGGGCAGGGAAGAGGCGTTCCAGCCGTCCTGTTCCAGGTCCCGCGCCGACTCCCAGCTCACGCCGGGAGTAGTACGCTGGTAGGTTTGGGTCAGGTCAATGAGTTTCATACACGGGTAAAGCCTCGATAATAGCCTTTGCTACTTCGCTGGTGCTGGCTTTTCCGCCCACATCGGCGGTTCGCAGGCCGCTGGCCGTAGCCGTGTTGATGGCTTTCAGGATGGCCTCCGCGGCGGCGGTTTCGCCCAAATGTTCGAGCAATAGCGCCCCCGACCAGATTTGACCGATGGGATTGGCAATGCCCTTGCCGGCAATATCCGGGGCAGAACCGTGAATGGGCTCAAACATGGACGGAAACTCCCGCTCGGGGTTGATGTTGCCACTCGGCCCGTAGCCCAGGCTGCCCATAATAGCCCCGCCCAGATCAGATAGAATGTCGCCGATCATATTGGTGGTGAGTACCACGTCAAAGATTTCGGGACGGAGCACAAAATTGGCCGCCGCCGCGTCCACGTACATTTTGGTGTAGGCTACATCCGGGTACTGCTCTGCCACCTCGGCAATTACCTTATCCCAGTAGGCCAGCGTGTTGATGAGCGTGTTGGACTTGGTGACGTTGGTGACCTTGCCCCGCCGCTTGCGGGCCAGCCGGAACGAGTAGTGGGCAATCTGCTCAATGCCCTGTCGGGTAAATACGCTGGTGTCCGTAGCCAGTCCGTGGGGGCTGTCGGGATACAGGATTTTGCCGTTCTGGACAAATTCTCCCTCATTGTTTTCCCGGATCACTACGAAGTCAATGTCCTGCTGCGTTTTATTGCGCAGGGGGCTATCAATGCCCGCCAGCAGCTTCACGGGCCGGTAGTTGACGTACTGCCTAAAGTGCGTGCGCACCTTAAACGTGTAGAGTTTGGCGGGCAGCGTATCGTCCACAGCCGGGAGCCCCACCGCCCCAAAATAGATGGCATCGAACTTTTTGAGGGAATCCAGCCCATCGGCGGGCATAAAGTCGCCGTGCTGCTGGTAGTACCCCGCTCCGAACGGAAAGTGGGTCACATCCAGCGTAAAGCCAAACTGGCTGGCGGCTGCCTGCATTACTTCCAGGCCCAGGGGCACGATTTCGTGCCCGATGCCGTCGCCGTTCACAGCGGCTATTTTGTACGTCTTTGTCATGAACTAGGTATTGAACTGTATATTGACTTTTAATAAGATTCCTGACCTCCGGTTCGGTCGGCCTAAGGCAGGTCCTTTTCTAAACCAAGTTAATTTGATGGGAGCTACCAAAGATTTATTGACTTTTTTTCCTGCAAACGTTTTCGCAAACCTTTGCAGGAAAATCCACATACCGTGGTTAGAAGTCATCAACGCCAGTCTTACTGATTGACAGGCTATTTAAGCCAATCGTATACAATTGTACTTTTACAAGAAATGGAAGAAATAAGTCTGAAAACCATCGCCAATCGTCTGGGCATATCAATTTCCACGGTATCGAGGGCTTTAAAAAACCATCCCGATATCAGGGAGGAAACCAAAAAGGCGGTGGTACAACTGGCTGAGGAGCTGGAATACGAGCCCAACCATCTGGCCTTTCAACTCCTGAAACGAAAGAGCAATGCCATTGGCGTCATTGTACCCAAGATCAGTTACCCCCTCTATGCGGATGCCATCAGTGGTATGGAAGCCGTAGCCGAAGCAGAAGGTTACCAACTCCTGATTTGCCAGAGTAACGAAGACTACCAGAAAGAAATCAAGCAGATCAACAGCCTGATTGCCTCGCGTGTGTCGGGTATTATCCTGTCGGTTTCGGCCCACACTACGCAGTACGACCACCTGCTGCGCATTCAGTCGCGCAACATCCCCTTTGTACTCTTCAACCGCGACTGCGAGCAAATCACCTGCTCCAAGGTACTGATCGACAATCATAAGGCTGCTTTTGAGGCCGTTCGCCACCTGGTATCACTAGGCAAGCAGCGGATCGCGTTTCTAGGCGGACCACCGCATTTACAAATCAGTCAGCGGCGCGAACAAGGCTACCGGGACGCCCTGACCTGGGCGGGTCTTGTGTTGAATGAGGAATTGATTCAACAGGTAGAATTCAGCAAAGAAGTCATTATGGAGACTATTTCGACACTCCTGAACAGCCCTCTCCCCCCCGATGCCATACTCACGTACAGCGATCAGATTGCGCAACGAGCCCTGGTCATGGCCCGGCAGCGGGGTCTTCGAATTCCGCAGGATCTGGCGCTTATCGGCTTCAATGATGAGCCCGTAGACGAGCTTCTGGAACCTTCTCTAAGCTCGATTCGGCAACCTGCCTACGAGATGGGCACCGAAGCCGCCCGCCTTATTTTCAAGGAGTTAAACAGCGCAAAGTTTGCTTACGAAAAGATAATTCTGGAAAGTCGGCTGATGCCGAGAGGCTCTACGATGGGGTGATTCCGGTCGGGGCATTGGTACAATTCTTTAAGATACTAAGGTATATCCAATAAACTAAAAACCCACAGAACTATGAAAACGATAAAAAGCACCCTATTTATACTGGCTATGGCGGTGGCCTTTGCCTCCTGTACCCAAAAAATGAACTTTGTTAAATCAAACGTGGTACCCGCCGCCGAAGGATACGTGAAAGTAAAGAAAGACAAAAATAACAACTACGACCTGACCGTGACCGTAGAAAACCTGGCCAAGCCCGGCGACCTGACCCCAGCCCGTGACACCTACGTAGTGTGGATGCAGTCGGACCGGAATGAATTACAAAAGCTCGGACAGATAAGGGTCGCCTCAGGCCTGTTTGATAATTCACTGGACGGCGAGCTGAATACCACTACTACCGTGGAACCCGAGTGGGTGTTCATTACGGCCGAACGGGATGGCAATGTCAGAAACCCCATCGGTGAAACCATTCTGACGACCCGCAGAAACAATGGTCTTTTCTAACTCTTGAAAAAACACATGGAATAAGGTACATTTAGCCAAAACTAACCTGATTTCCATGTTGAAAAGATGCTTTCACCCCGTTTGGTTTCTGTTTCTGCCGGTTCTGGCTGCACTAACTCCATCCTTTGCTTTTGCCGATCCTGACTCACTCCTGATTGTCAAAAAAACGATTGATTTTGAACTGGACGGCAAAGGTACAGCCAGCAACTGGTCTAATACAGAATGGATATATCTAAACCAACAAAGGGTAGCAGGCCCTACCTTGACCACCCGGGCCAAGGTACTCTATTCTGCCACGGGCATGTATTTTCTGATGGAGTGCGAGGACCGGAAACTGACGGCCACGCTAACCGAAGATTTTGCCAACCTCTACAACGAAGACGTGGTAGAGGTTTTTTTGTGGACGGACGAGTCCATTCCCGTCTATCTGGAATACGAGCTATCGCCCCTGAACTATGAGCTGCTCATCATGGTACCCAACCTCAACGGCAAGTTTTACGGCTGGCGTCCCTGGCACTACGAGGGAACCAACCGGGTACGGCACGCCACGAGTGTGCAGGGGGGAGATAAAAAAACCGGGGCTACTATCAGCGGCTGGACCGCCGAATTCTTTATCCCGTACAGCGTCATGAAGCCCATTGTGCAGGCCCCACCCACCTCGGGTACCCGCTGGCGTGGCAACCTCTACCGCATCGACTACGATCAGGGCTTTTCGGGCTGGTCGTGGCAGAAAACCCGCACCAACTTCCACGATTACCAGCGGTTTGGGACGTGGGTGTTTGAGTGAATCTGATGGGTTATAAGCAATTTTTTTTGCGCAAAAGTGAAAACAAGCTATATTTCCCCCTTCCCTAACCTTAATTTTTGCTGTCTATGAAAAGAATCTTTTCGGTGTCCTACAACCATGATCTTGTGCATGTTTGGTTGATCTTCCTGCGCATTGGTGTCGCGGCGCTTATGCTTACGCACGGCATCCCCAAGTTTATGCGGCTGCTGGAAGGGAACCTGAACTTTGGCGATCCGATCAATCTAGGACCTACGGTATCCTTCATTCTTGTTAATTTTTCTGAGTTCCTTTGCTCACTACTAATCTTATTCGGATTGGGCACCCGGCTGGCTACTATCCCGCTGATCATCAGCTGCTCAGTGGCGGCTTTTGTGGCGCACGCCGATGATCCCTTCGGCAAAAAAGAGCTGCTGCTGTTGTACATCCTCATTTACATTACCCTGCTGGTCATGGGGGGCGGTAAGTACTCCATCGACGCATTGATTTCTCCTCCCAAAAAGAGAAGGAGGTAGCCATTATTCAGTATACAATGGATTCCGTGTCAAAGGCAGACAGAAGCTATCGGCACATAAACAAAGGCTGGGAAATTTAGCTTTTCGCTCCATTTTCCTGGCCTTTTTATTGACAGGGCAAGAAATTTTGGCTATATTTATTGTGCACCAACGAAATACCTTCCCAACTACCGTGCAATTACTCACACCCTTCGGGGTACTTGCACCAGGCCATCTGCCGACCTGAATTACTTTTTCAACGCGGGTGTTGGATGCTTTACTCACATGTGAAACCTACCAAACTCAATCATGCCAAAACTTGCCGATTACAAAATCCTCAGAGAAGCTCAATTTACGCTAAGCGGTATTGGAGATACCGAAACAATCAACTTTCAGCTGCCACCGGGTGCCTTACTGATAGATACGGCTCAGCGCCCATATATTACCTTCAGCGAAAGCGCCGGCGGGGCCGGGCCCCTGGTTCTGGAGATTACACTTAATGGTACGGCAGTCAATACCCATACCTATACCATTGATCCACAGATGTCAACAAGGACAGTTATTATTGATGGATCTACTTTTATAAACGGACAAAACGCGCTGATTTTTACCCAGACTGCGGGAGGTGGAACCCTTACTTTCCAGAATCTGATCGCGCACTTCCAGCAACAGGCCTAAATCGTTTTTTTACATTTCAAACAGGATGGGATGAGCACTCCTACGTCTGGGGTCCGGTTCAGGTTGAGCCAAAAAAAACAGTCCGATTGTATGGACAACCGGACTGTTTTTTCTTTCTACTTTCTACGTTGAGTAAATTATCTAAACGCAGAGGAGGGAATAAATTGGATGTAAAGCTGAACGTTGAGCAGAACCAAAAAATATTAACCTTTTTCTTTTTTCTGGCTATAAACATAGGCAAAAAGTGATTGTTCGCCAAATTTCCTTTTCTGAAATGAACAGATTGGTGTTTCTATTGTACATAATCGGACATCAAGTGACCATCTTGTGCTTTATTGCAATTCCAAAATCAGCGCCGCTTTTCCCGGCAGGTGCAGAGTAGACGCCATAGGCCTACTTGTACCTTCCAATGCGTCATTCATTTTGGTATACCCTTTGGTCATTTCTTCAAACCGGCTCATATCCAGCTCTTTCTTCTCTTTATTTTTGTTCATCACAACCATAATCTTCTGCGTATCCGTGTAGCGAAAATAGACGTACACCCCATCCACAGGCGCAAAGTGCATCATTTTGCCCTGGTGAATAGCCGTCGCCTTCTTGCGCCAGTGCAGTAGCGAAGACACAAACTGCTGCATCTGCCGTTGGTCGGCGCTTAGCCCCTTACCCGAAAAGGCATTAACGGCATCGTCTGCCCAGCCGCCGGGCATATCGGAGCGAATCTCGCCGTGGTCGTTGGAGTTTGGGTTGGCCATCAGCACTTCTGTGCCGTAGTACAGCTGGGGAATTCCCCGCGTGGTCATGAGGTAAGTCAGCGCCATGCGGAGCAGGGACTGGTCTTCGTGGAGCTGGGTAAAGATACGGCTCATGTCGTGGTTGTCCGGGAAAATCACCAGGTTGGACGGATCTGCATACAGGAAATCGGCGGCAATGGTGCTGTACAGATTTACCAGGCCCTCGTTGTACTTTGCCTCGTTGCCGTTCAGGGCTTCCACCAGGCTATTTTGCATCGGAAAATCCATCAGGCTGGGCAGTTCGGACCGGTACCCGTTGGGGTTGGTTTTGCCGCGCTGCCAGAAAGCCACAATCGCCGGATTCAGCGACCACTCCTCACCCACGATGTTAAGGCTGGGGTACTCGGCCATTACCTGCCGGGTCCACTCGGCCATGAAGTCCTTGTCGGGATAGGGGTAGGTATCCATCCGGATGCCCGACAGGTCGGCAAACTCTACCCACCAGATCGTATTCTGGATCAGGTAGGTAGCCAGCAGGCTATTGCGCTGGTTGAGGTCGGGCATGGTAGGCACAAACCAGGCGTCGGCGTGCAGTTTGGTATCGTAGGCGGAGGCATAGGGGTCCTGCACGGTTTCACGGCGGTGATTGGTGATTTTGTAGTTGGTCTGAAAGTTCAGCCAATCGTCGATGGGCAGGTCTTTCATCCACCAGTGCTCCGAACCGCAGTGGTTCACGATCATGTCCATGATCACTTTCATCCCCCGCTGCCGGGCCTGCTTGGCCAGGGCGCGGTACTCGTCGTTGGTACCAAAGCGCGGGTCTACCTGGTAGTAGTCGGTGGTAGAGTAGCCGTGGTAGGAGTACGACGGCTGGTTATTTTCCAGCACGGGATTGACCCAAATGGCCGTAAACCCCAGGCTATCGATGTAGCCCAGCCTATCCGCCATTCCCTGAATATCGCCGCCATGGCGCCCGCCTTTGTTGCTCCGACTGGCCTTTTCGAGCATGCCGGGGGCATTGTCGTTGGCCGGATTGCCATTCACAAAGCGATCGGGCGTGATGAGGTAAATGACATCTGAGTTGGTAAAGCCCTGCCGGTTGGCTGAATTTTCGTCGCGCGGCCGGAGCTCGTAGCGATAGGTTTCCTGCACCTTGCCCTGCCGGCTAAATACGATGTCAAACGTACCCGTCGCTGCCTGATCGCTAATCAACAAATTCAAAAACAAGTAGTTGGGATTTTTTACCAGCACCGTCGACTCAATGCTAACCCCTTTGGCCTGCACTGAGGGCGTCAGTTCGGACACCTTATCGCCGTGGATCAGCAGTTGTAGTTTCGGATTTTTCATGCCCGTCCACCAGAAGGCTGGCTCAACGTGGCGGAGGCGCGTTTGGGCCTGTCCCGTTTCGGGCCACGACAGAAGGAGGGCAGTAGTAAGTAGTAGACTTTGAAGAAGTACCTTCATCAGAAAAAAAGTTTGTTCAAAAAATAGACAGGGGGCCAAAACGAAAGAATCTGCACAAACAAAGCTGCACAGATTCTTTCCTTCATTAGCGTGTTGAAAAGTGTATGCTTAGCGTTTGGTCATCTTGTAGGTTGGGGCGGCGGCGTTGCTAAAATCCAGCACAATATCGTAGGTACCAGCTTTGACCATAATATCCGCACCGCCAGCTTCAAGCGAGCCGTTGGCGCCGTCGTCGCCGTAGTTCACGGCCCAGTCGTCGTTGAGACGAAACTTGATGGCACCGTCGGTTAGCTTGATGCCACTCAGTTTCCATACTTTCTCTTTGGAAAAGTCAGGGAAAAATTTAGCATCCGGACCATTCCAGCCCGCGGCCGTGGCACTGCCGACAATGCCCCATACGTCGATTTTCTCGATGGTGTATTTCAGATCGTTGGCGTTGAACGTAACCAGATACGTACCTTTCTTTACTACAATATTGGCGCCGTTGAGATCCAGGGTATTGTTAGCCCCGTCGTCGCCGTAGTTGGTACCCCAGTCGTCCGCTTGCCGGATTTTGAGATCCCCATCTACTAACTTTACGATGGCCCGCCACTGATCCGTGAAAGGGTCATAGACCATTTTTTGGTCGGGTCCGTTCCAGCCGTTGGGTGTAGCGCTACCCACCAGTCCCCAGTAGAATTTCTCTACCTTATAGGCCAGCGTGCTTTCGTTAAAGGTAACACGATAGGTACCGGCCTTTACGGCAATGTTGGCTCCGTTGGCTTCCAGGGAACCGTTGGCGCCATCGTCGCCGTAATTTACGGCCCAGTCGTTGTTTTTCCGGATTTTCATTTCTCCCGCTGCCAGGGTCACGTAGGCCACGAATACATTGGCCGTAGCCGTCTTGTAAAATGGCATATCGGGACCATCCCAGCCGTTGGCGGCGGCGCTACCCACCACTCCCCAGGGAGAGGAGAGGTCGAGCCGATCCAGGTAAGGGGTAGCTTTCAGCGTAGCCAGCGGCGAGATAAGCACGGTAGCTTCGCCCAGCTTGGCCTGTACTTTCAGGTCCAGGTCGGCGGCGGTCCCCGCCACCAGGCCCAGGCCCAGCAGAATGGAGTTCAGCTCCGAAGCCTTGAAGGTCTTCTTCAATTCCGAGCCCGTTGCAAAGGCTACGGCCTTTGAGAAATCGCCCCCTTTTTTATCCAGGAGGATAGTATACAGGGCGCCGGCATCAAACCCGTAGTCGGGCTTGGCCCACGAAATGGTCAGTACTTCATTGTTGGCGTTGTCCTTGCTCAGCACCAGATTGGGTGCCGACAGCGTCACCGCCGGGGAAGCCGCCGGGTTCAGGATAGCCCTGATCTCTTCTTTTTCGCAGGAAGCAAGCAGCGTCATGGCGCCTACCAGTACGAGTAGTTTACTTATAATTTTCTTCATATCTATTAATCGTCAGAATGTTATCACCATACGGGAAACTAAGCACCAAATTCTGCTCAGTAGCCGGGGTTTTGGTTGAGGTTAGGGTTGGCTACGATATCGGAGGCCGGAATCGGGAACAGCTTGAAGTGCTCAGCCACGCCGGCACCCGCCTGTCCATTTCCTTTCCAGGGCC
>CATMVR010000033.1 GCA_950075905.1 uncultured Persicitalea sp.
CCATCCCGAACACGTATTTCCAACCATACAAAAAACGGGACCAGTATTACAGCTTACTAATGCAGCTCATCCTCTTTTACCACCGGACACCGCTGTGGCCAATAATTTGCATATTGAAGAGGAAGCATTCTTTATTGTTACCGGAGCCAATATGGCGGGTAAAAGCACTTTTCTGCGTACCGTAGGTCTCAATCTGGTACTGGCCCAAACGGGCTCCGTGGTCTGCGCCAATGCTTTTACCTGCGCGCCCGTGCAGGTATTCAGCAGCATGCGTACGCAGGACTCGCTGGTGGAAAATACCTCCTCGTTTTACGCCGAGCTGAAACGCCTCCGGCAGTTGCTTCAGCTAGCTGGGCGGCACTCCGCCTCAGACAATACCCCCTCGCTACCCATTTTTTACCTGCTCGACGAAATCCTGAAAGGTACCAACTCCGCCGACCGCCACCGCGGGGCCGAAGCGCTCATCAAGCAGCTTCATCCCATGCAGGCCTCCGGCATGGTCTCCACCCACGACCTCGAACTGGGCCAATGGGGCGCTACCGAGTCCTTCGTGCAAAACTTCCACTTCCGCTCCGATGTACAGGATGGCAAGCTGTATTTCGATTACAAACTTCATGAAGGGATATGTAAAAGCTTCAACGCCAGCGAGCTGATGCGGATGATGGGGATTGAGGTGGGGTAAGGTAAGTAGCTTTGCGGTCGAAGAAAGTCTAATTGGAGCGACATTATGTTTAGGGATACTTGCCTTGTGTTCATACTCAAAAAAGGTACCTGTCTTAAATAAATTTAAATATAACACTTTGAAAAAGCCCCTTCTACTATCCCTGTTCGCCCTCTGCATTCTCAGTAGCCTAAGCGCCCGCGCCCAGTGCTGCGAGAAAGTGTACGCGCTGGAAGATTCGCTGATCCAAAAATTCACCCAGCTATACTGGGAAGAGATCGTGGACGAGCGCTGCAAATGGGTTGATAAAGGTATCTACGTACTTACTATCATCGATCATGGCGACGGCGGCAAATCCTATTCTTACAAGTACCTGTACGATGACCGATTCAAGGCAAATCTGCCCAACAAATGGTCGTATATGGGTAAAGATATTCTCCTAATCTACGACGGGACAACAGGCTGCGAGGTACGCAACGGGCCAAACATCGAAAACATGCTCACCCACATCGGCGACCGGGTCTACATCAATCCGCCCAAGACACAGCAGTACACAGAATACCGGCTGGATAAAAACCACCCGTATGTGATCGAAAAGTTTGAAAGCGCTTCGGTGGGCAACGACAGCCACAACATCATCTATCTGGTAGACAAACAAGGCAGGCTGGTAAAGAAAATCCGGCCCGCCTGAACGATACCAGGCAGACTGAATCAATAGGAATAAGGTATAAAGAACGCAAAACCGGCTTTTTCTCTTTTGCCTTCTTCTTCCTATGAAACGACTTTGCCCGCTACTTCTTTCCTTGTTTCTTGTTCCTGTGCTTCTTTCGGCCCAGCCCGCCGACTTCCGCTGGCAACCCGTGGCCCCTGGCGTCTGGAAAGCCACGGTGGGGCAGGCGGAAACCCTGACGTTGCTGTCGGCCGCCGGCATTCAGCCCAACCGCGAAGCGCTGCAAAAGCTGGGTACCCTTCCTTTTCCCCAAGCCCTGAAAGCAAGCAAAAACGAGCGCACGGACGGCAAGGTATACCTGCGGTTTCCGCTGGTGCGGGACGAACAGCTCTTTGGCCTGGGGCTCAACTTCAAAACCGTGCAGCAGCGGGGTACCATCAAAACCCTGCACGTAGACCATTACGGCGGACAGGACAACGGCCGCACGCACGCGCCGGTGCCCTTCTACGTGTCGGATCAGGGCTACGGGGTACTCATCAACTCGGCCCGGTACATCACAGTCTACGCCGGTACGGCCGCGCGGAAGGATAGCAAAAATCCGCCCGAGGAAATGAATCGCAACAGTCAGAAAAACTGGAAGGCGCAACCCTACTCCGACGCCGTGGAGGTACTGGTACCCGCCGCGGGCACGGAGGTCTACGTGTTTGCCGGTAAAAACGCCATGGAAGTAGTACAGCGCTACAATCTGTATTGCGGTGGCGGGGTACTGCCGCCCAAGTGGGGGCTGGGGTTCAGTCACCGCACGCCTACCCTCTTTTCTGATAAGCAGATTATGGAAGAGGTAAATGCCTTTGCGGAAAAAGGCTACCCCCTAAGCGTGGTGGGTCTGGAACCGGGCTGGCAGACACACGCCTATCCCAATAGCTACGTGTGGGACAGTACCCGCCTTCCGCAGCCGCAACCCTTTCTGGATCAGCTGGCGCAGAAAAACATCCGCACCAATCTCTGGATCAATCCGTACGTATCGACTCATTCGCCGATTTACAAATATATTTTGCCTTACACCGCCTCACATACTGTGTGGGTAGGCGTGGTGCCGGATTTTAATCTCAAACCCGCCCGGGATATTTTCAAAAAGCACTTCACCGAGCAGCATATCAAGCTGGGCGTGTCGGGCTACAAGGTAGACGAAACCGACGGCTACGACCGCTGGCTGTGGCCCGACGTGGCCAAGTTCCCCTCTGGGTTTAGCGCCGAGCAGGTACGGCAGACCTACGGGCTGCAATTTCAGAAAATGTCGGACGAGTGGTTTCGGGAGAAAAACACCCGCACCTACGGCCTGACCCGGGCGTCCAACGCCGGGGCGTCGGCCTTACCCTACGTACTGTATAACGACTACTACAACCACAAGGACTTCATCACCGCCCTGTGCAACAGCAGCTTTATCGGGGTACTCTGGACACCCGAGGCGCGCTCGTCCAAAACCGCCGAGGAGTGGCTCCGCCGCATGCAGGCGGTGTGCCTCTCGCCCATGGCGCTGCTCAATGCCTGGGCCGATGGCACCAAGCCCTGGACGTTTCCCGAGGTGGCCGACCAGGTAAAGGAGGTCATGCAACTGCGCATGCAGCTGCTACCTTATTTGTATACTACTTTTGCCCAGTACCATTTTGAGGGTAAGCCTCCCATCCGGGCCATGCATCTGGTGGAGGGCTTTGCCGATGCCAGTACCGTAGTAGCCGGAAAGCTGGATGCTACCGATAATCCCTACGCGCAGGCCATACGGCAGGATATCCGGGATCAGTACATGCTGGGTGATTTTCTGCTGGTGGCACCCCTCTTCGCCGACGAGCCCAAGCGTAAGGTCATTTTGCCGCCTGGCAAATGGTACGATTTCTACACCGGCAAGCTGGTAGGCGAGGGCGAAACCATCGAGGTGGATCAGACCGGCAAACCGGGGGCGATTCCGCTTTTCGTGCGGGACGGGGGCGTCATTCCGATGGTACCACCCGCGCTGCATTCGCCCCGCCAGGACGAGGTGGTACCGCTGACGGTACGACACTACGGCACACAGCCCGGTAGCTGGCCGCTCTACGACGACGATGGTACCACCTTTGATTTTGAGAAAGGCCAATACAGCTGGACACCCCTCACTGCTACCCGGACGGCCAACGGCGGCCTGAGCGGCACCTACCAGACCCAATCCGGCAAGCCCTTTCGATATAGCTCGGTAACCTGGGAGTTCATGACCCGCTGATGCGGCTGTATATTCACGCTGGGTCGGGTATTTCTGCCCCACTTCGGCTGGCGCTGCTACTGCGCTTCCCTCACCGGGTAGCTGGTATCACTTTTTGGAGTAACTCTGCCAGTAATACCCTCCAAAAGAATGCGTAGCCTACTACCAAATATGAATATTACCACCTTTGACTCCCTCCGTAGCCGTAATTTCCGACTCTTTTTTATGGGCCAATCGCTCTCGCTAATTGGTACCTGGATGCAGAAAACCGCTGTGAGCTGGGTCGTTTATTCGATCACCCAATCGAAATTCATGCTGGGTGTTTCGGTTTTTGCCACCCTGTTTCCGGCTTCGGTTTTCTCCTTGCTGGGCGGCATCGTGGCCGACCGCTACGACCGGTACAAAGTACTCCTGGCCACCCAGGTTTTGTCGCTGGTGCAGGCTGTATTGCTGATGTTGGCGGTGGTGTTTTTCAAGGAGCACGTGGTCTGGGAAATTATCCTGCTGAGCGCCCTTCTTGGAATTATCAACGGCTTCGACGTGCCGGCCCGGCAGTCGCTGGTACACCAACTGGTAGACGACCCAGACAATCTGCCCAACGCCCTGGCCCTAAACTCGTCGATGGTCAACCTGTCCAAATTGCTCGGGCCGGCCATCGCCGGATTTGTGCTCGAATCCCTGGGCAATGAGGTCTGCTTCGGGCTGAACGCTCTGAGTTTTATTCCCGTTATAATTTCGTTGCTGCTGATGAGGCTCCCCAACCATCTCCCCAAACCCAAGGCCGACCGCAACATCCGGCGGGAGTTTCGCGAATCGTTTACTTTTATCAGAGACAACGCCCCCATCAGCAGTACCATCATTTTTGCCGGCCTGATGAGCCTACTCGTGCTGCCCTACACTACCCTCACGCCCGTGTACGCCAAGGACATTTTTAACGGTAACGCCACCACGCTGGGGGTCATCGACGGGGTCATCGGGCTGGGCGCCTTCATAGGGGCACTCTACCTGGCTTCGCTCAAACCGCGCGCGGACCTTACCAAGGTTCTGGCTACCAACACGCTGATTTTCGGGATTGGGCTCACGCTTTTTTCCTATACTACGGTATATCCCCTTGCGCTGGTGTTCGTTACATTCGGGGCCTTTGGCATGATGTCGGTCGTGACTATCAGCAATACGCTGATTCAGCTGCACGTTACCCACGAGCTTCGCGGCAGGGTACTTAGCATTTTTGTGATGGTTTTTGCCGGGGCACTTCCCCTGGGTAGCCTGCTTACCGGAGCCGTTTCGCACTACATCGGCGTGCAGGCCACGGTACTGGCACAAGGGTTCATGGCCCTGCTGCTGTCCCTGCTCTACGCCCGCTACCTTAAAAGGCAGCGCCTGCTTAAGGTAGCAGAGCCTGTACCGGCAGAGCAGCCAGAAAGCGCCCTGGTTCAGGCGTAGCGCGCAACAAAATACCCTCCGGGGCGGGCTTCTCTCTATGTTTTCCCCTATTTTTCTTCTGCTTTCTCACTTGCATGGATCCTGTCTATCTCTCATTTTGACCCATTCCTGATCGTTTTTATACTTTATGGGGAATTTTTATAAAAATAAGACAGAAAATATTTTGTTGTTTAATCGTTTAAACATACATTTGAACTACTTCTTACCTATATCATGTGATTTTGTTCTGAGCGGATTCGACTTAGCCCTAATAAATTGCGTCAAGCAATGTTTTTTGAGGCTTTCTGAATCCATCTCTATTGGATACGAGTCTTTTTATAGCCCCTAATCCGGCTTTTTTGAGCAGTTCGTTGTAATTACTACTATTCCTAACCCCTTTTTACGTGTTATTTTTCTTCGTAGAGAGGTATTTTTTAATCAGTACGCTTAATCGTTAAAGCAAATTCAAATCATTGATTATCAAGAACCTAACTCAACTCAAAATGGCTATCACCTGATTGTAATCTCCCGTATTCCCGGACCTTTTCAGAAATACCTTTTTCCAGAGGTACATTTCCTGAAACTCCGGCCCCTTTGCCTTTTTACCAGCTGAAAGGTACAGGAGTGGTCTGTGCGTATAGTATCTATCGTTCCTGGTAGATTTCCGCCCCAGCACCTCCTGACAGGCAGCGTTTGCGCTACGTGCTACTCACCCAATAGTGGGTGGGCAGGGAATCTTTGTCCCAAAACTTCCGAACGAGTCATTTTACCGGGGGCTTTCGGCCCTGTCAAATCCAATGGTTCATGAAAAGAAATCTAAACCCAATCCTTTTATTCCTGCTGCTACTGTGCCAAACTACCCTATGGGCGCAGAACGCCACCGTTACGGGCAAGGTCACCGACCAGTCCAATGAGGCACTGCCCGGTGTTAGCATTCTCGTCAACGGCACTACTCGCGGCACAGTCACCAATGCCGAGGGTACCTACTCCATCGCCGCGCCGGCAGGCTCCTCGCTGGTATTTTCGTACATTGGCTACCAAACCCAGACGGTTGCGGTCAACAACCGCTCGGTGATTGATCTGCAAATGGTACCCGAATCCCAAAATTTGGGCGAATTGGTCGTAACGGCCCTGGGTATCAAGCGCGAGGCCAAAACCCTCGGCTACGCCACGGCTACCGTGGATGCCGATCAGATATCAACCAACCGCACGCCCAACTTTGTGAGCGGCCTGCAAGGCAAAATGGCGGGCGTCAACATTACCAGCATGGGCACCGGCCCCGCGGGTACGGCCAAGATCCGGATCCGGGGACAGTCGTCGTTCAGTGGCAACAACTCGCCGCTGATTGTGGTGAATGGTGTTCCGATCGATAACTCCAATTTTGCCATTGGCGGTGATTTTGGCAACCGCTCCTCCAACGCCTCCGACGGCGGCGACGGGCTGGCCAGTATCAACCCCGACGACATCGAAAGCATGACCGTGCTGAAAGGGGCCACCGCCGCCGCTCTGTACGGCTCCCGAGCCAAAGATGGGGTGGTGATGATTACCACCAAATCGCGGGGGGTAGGCAAAGGCTTCGGCGTAAGCTACAATGCCAATTTTACTACCGATACGCCCCTGGACTTTACGGATTTTCAGTATGAATACGGGCAGGGAGAAGGCGGCAAGCGCCCAACGACGGCCAACCCGACCTCAGGGGTATGGAGCTTTGGCGAGAAGTTTCAGCCGGGCATGACCCAAACCCTGTTCGACAATGAAACCTGGCCTTACGAGCCGGTACGCAACCGGGTGGACAAATTTTATCGCACGGGTACCAACTTTACAAACACCGTTACCGTAGCCAATAATGGCGAAAACGGTGGGTTCAGCCTGTCGCTCGGCAATACCGACAGCAAGGGGATCATGCCAAACAATACGTTTAATCGCAAGGTCATTAACCTGGGTTTTACACAGAATATAAATTCCAAACTCACTGCCACCGGTAACATCAACTACTCACTGGAAAAGAACGTGAATCCCCCGCAGCTCAACACACAGGATTTCTCGGTATCCACTGTGATCTTTACGCTGGCCAACTCCATGCCGTTTGACGCTCTGCAACAAAACCAGACGCACCCCAATGGTGACGAGTTTGTGTTTTCGCGCTTTCTGGTGCGGAATAATCCCTACTACTCCATGAACCACAAGTTCGAGGATGTGGATCGTAACCGTATTTTTGGGAATGTAGCATTAAAATATCAGGTCGCGGATTGGCTTTACATTCAGGGCCGCTTTGCCGAAGACTTTTTCATTCGTAACCAGGAGTACAACATTCCGAATGGTTATGCTCCCATTCCCCGTGCCCCTATCGGCTTTGTGAACGGACAATTCACCCAGGACGTGCGCCAGAACACCGAGCGGAACATTGACTTCATTCTGGGGGCCAACAAGGCCTTTGGCAACATCGGCTTTGATCTTACCCTGGGCGGCAACCAGCGCTATGCCCGCATTGATTACAACAGCGTCACGGTGCAGGACTTCATTCAGCCAGGCTTGTATACCGTCATGAATGGCCGGATCAAAGATCCGCTGTACAGCCTTTCGGAAAAGAAGATCAACTCCCTCTTTGGCGCGGCCACTATTTCCTACAAGGAATTTCTGTACCTGAACGTAACGGCCCGCAATGACTGGTTCTCAACGCTGGCTCCGGCCAACCGCAGCATTCTCTATCCATCGGTGACGGGTAGCTTTGTCTTCTCGCAGGCTTTCGAAAATCTGCCCAACTGGCTCACCTTCGGCAAGCTGCGGGCGGCCTACGCGCAGGTGGGTTCTGACAACGTGAACCCTTACTCCAATGCGTTGTACTATAATGTAGAGAACAACTCCTTTCCTAACCCGTCGGGGCAGCTGGTACCTGTGGGCGGAGTCAATGCCTCTACTGTGCCCAACAAGAACCTGCGGCCGCTCCGGATTCAGGAAGCCGAGGCCGGCATCGAGCTGAAAATGTTTGAAAACAAGGTAGGTTTGGATTTTACGTACTACCACAAAACGACGGACGACCAGATTCTGGCCGCCCAGATTTCCGATGCGTCGTCGTACACCAGTAAGCTTATCAACGTAGGCCGCAGCATGAACCAGGGCGTGGAAATGATGCTTACGTTCTCTCCCGTGAACACCGGTGATTTTCGATGGGATATAAACGCCAACGCCTCCTACAATACGTCAAAAGTATTGAAACTGGGGCTGGCGGATAAAGACACCATTATTACCGTAAGCAGTGGTGGTGGGCGTACCCTGAACCAGGTGGTAGGCAAACCCCTGAGTCAGATCTATACCTTCACCTACCTGCGCGACGCCCAGGGCAACAAGGTGTTTGACGCCAAGAGCGGTCTTCCGCTGCGCAACAACATTCAGCAGAACTTTGGCACAGCGCTGCCCCGCTACTTCGGAGGTATTACCAATACCTTCACGTACAAGGGACTTTCGTTGTCCACGCTTATTGACTTCAAGCTGGGCCACAAGATGATCGCGGGCCGTAACATCAACTACATGCGCCACGGCTTGTCCAAAAGGACGCTGCCCGGTAGGGACGTTGGCTTTGTGATCGGTGATGGCGTCAATCCCAACGGTGAAGTCAATCAGACTAAAACGGCCGTTCAGCCTTTCTACGAATCTCTCAACCCACTGGGAATCAACGAGGATTTCGTATTCAATGCCGGTTTCTGGAAGTTACGTCAGATTACGCTGGGCTATGACCTTACCCGATTCCTGGGCGAGCGCTCGTTCGTGAAAGGGCTGAGACTGAACGCCGTGGCCAACAATGTGCTGGTGCTCAAGAAATGGACCGAGAACATGGATCCCGAAGAAGCCCTCAACTCATCGGACAACGCCGTAGGTATGGACTTCTGGCCCGGCCTGCCCCCCACGCGCAGCGTAGGTTTCAATTTGAATGTAAGATTCTAGATCAATCATTCTATCATTAGAACAAATATGAAAAAACTACCCATACTTCTTTTCGCCCTTGTCACTGGCCTGTTCGCTACATCCTGCGACGAGGGTTTTGATGAGGTTAATACCAACAAGGTAGACCCCACCTCGCTGGCACCGTCGTTTGTGCTCAACAAGGCCATCATCAGCACTACCTACCTCGACGGCGGCTCTACACTCGGTATGCTATGCTACAACTTTCCCATTGTGCAGCAGATCATCACGCCCTATGGCAGCTCGCTGTCGGGCGGCAACTACAATCAGGTCAACAACAGCAACACGCCGCGGGTATGGCAAAACTACTACCGCAACGTGCTGAAGCAACTCATTGCAGTGCTTGACCAGACCAAAGGCAATCCCGCACAGTCGAACCTCTACAACCAGGCCCGCATCTGGAAGGCCTATACATTTATGATTCTGACCGATACTTACGGGGATATCCCTTATTTTGAAGCCGGTAAGGGCTACACCGAAGAGATTATCTTACCCAAGTACGATGCCCAGCAAGCCATCTATAAGGATATCCTGAAAGAACTCGACGAGGCCTCAGCCGCCCTTACCACTGCCCAGGCTCCGATTATCACGGATATCCTGTACGGGGGCGACGTGACCAAATGGAGAAAACTGGGCAACTCGTTTCTGCTGCGGGCCGCCATGCGCCTGACCAAGGTAGACCCGGCCACCGCCGAAGCTTACGTCAAGAAAGCCGTGGCGGGGGGCGTGTTCCAGTCCAACGCCGATAACTCCATCATCCGGCATACAGCCATCTACAACAACTACATCGCCAACCACCTGGCAGCCCGTGAAAAAACCAATTTTTACCTCGCTGCGCCTTTTGTAAACTACCTGAAATCAAACAACGACCCCCGTTTGCCCGTCTTCGCGGTGCGCTACGTGGGAGCCAAGGGGGGGCCTGAGCAGGTAGCCTCTCGGGCATCGTCCGACCCGGCCCTACAAATCGGTATGCCGGTGGGCTACAACGATGTCACCATCACCTCTACCTTTGCTGCCAGCGGGGTAGCCAGCCTGGGGGACTACTCGCAGGCCAACCTCAGCACGGTGCTGAAACTGGACGCTCCCGAGTTTCACATCACCTACGCACAGGTACAGCTTCTACTGACCGAGGCGGCCCATCGCGGTTGGGTAACGGGTACCGCAGCCGATTATTTTGCCAAAGGCATTCGGGCGAACATGGAGCAAATGGCCGCTTTTGGAACTGCGGCTACCATTCCCGAGGCCTCCATTAAGGCGTACCTGGATACCCATCCGCTCGAAAAGGGCAAGGAACTTGAACAAATCAATACGCAGTACTGGGTAGCTACCTTCCTGGATGGCAACGAATCCTGGGCCAACCTTCGGCGCAGTGGATTCCCTGCTCTGCCCCGCAACCCCTACCCCGGCTCCGAAATTACGGGCGACATTATCCGTCGCCTACCCTACCCCGACAGCGAACTGACCGTAAATGTAGGAAATGTCAAAGAAGCCGTTACGCGTCAGGGACCCGATAACCTCGATACCCGCGTGTGGTGGGACAAGTAAAATCAATTTTGAATGATAGAATGAGTGAATGATAGAATATAAAAAGCTCCTTTTGGGCTTTTGTCTATACTTCTATTTATTACACAAAACCGTCACCCATTCTATCATTCTATCAATCACTCATTCTATCATTATGAATAGCAAAGACCTCTCTCGCCGCGATACTATGAAAATGCTGGGCCTTGGTGGTTCGGCGGGACTATTGGGACTTTTTTCGGGACCAGCCGCCGCTCAGGCCCGGGAGGCACAGGGTACCCCCTCCTATGCCAGGGCTATGAAGCCCGTTAAAATCACCAAAGTGCGGGCTATTGCTACCGCCCCGCAGGGCTCCAACCTGATTGTAGTGAAGGTAGAAACCTCCGAGCCGGGGCTGTATGGTTTGGGCTGCGCTACCTTCACCCAGCGGGCCGAGGTGGTGCTGGTAGCTATCAATACCTACCTCAATGAATTCTGCGTTGGCAAAGACGTGGACAATATCGAAGATATGTGGCACGGTGCGTACGTCAGCTCCTACTGGCGCAATGGCCCGGTACTCAACAATGCCCTCAGCGGGCTGGATCAAGCCCTGTGGGACATCAAAGGCAAGCGGGCCGGTATGCCGTTGTACCAGTTGCTGGGCGGAAAGGTACGCTTTGCCATACCCTGTTACACACACGCCAATGGCAACTCGCCCGAAGCCGTAGTAGACAGCGTCAAGAGCATTCAGGAGCGGGGCTTCAAGTTTATCCGCATTCAGCAGGGGGGCTACGGAGCCGTGGGCAGCACCGCCCAGCAACCCGATTTCAAAGCAGCCAATTTTGGTGGCCCTACCGACAACTACATGAATGAAAACGTGTACCTGAAAGCCATTCCTGAACTCTTTGCCGCCGTACGAAAAGCCTGTGGCGAAGAGGTAGAGCTTCTGCACGACATTCACGAGCGGGTGCAGCCCATGAACGCCATCAACATGATCAAGAAGCTGGAAGAGTACCGGCCGTTCTTCATCGAAGACCCGTTCTCTCCCGAAAACATGAAGTGGTTCAAGCAGCTGCGCATGAATACATCGGTACCCATTGCCATGGGCGAGCTTTTCAACAATATCAATGAGTTTGTGGAGCCGATGGTCAACCTGTGGTTTGATTTCATCCGCATCCACGTATCACAAATCGGCGGCGTAACACCCGCCATGAAAGTAGCCCGACTGGGTGAGTGGTTCAATATCAAAACCGCCTGGCACGGTCCCGGTGATGTATCGCCGGTAGGCCATTCGGCGCACGCGCACATGGACCTTGCCATCTGGAACTTTGGCATCCAGGAAGCGGTGCAGTTCAACGACAAGATGTTAGAGGTGTTTTCCGGCTGTCCCACCATGAAAAACGGGTACATGTCCGTCAACGAGGTACCCGGTATTGGCGTGGACATCAACGAAAAAGAAGCCGCCAAGTACCCCATCAGCACCAAGTCCAACTGGCAGGTAAGGAAGTTCGACGGTACGCTGATACGGCCGTGAGAAATCAATTTTGAATGATAGAATGAGTGAATGATAGAATAAAAAAAGAGATTCTATTCACTTATTCTATCATTCACTCATTCTATCATTCTATCATTGAAAAAGAAGATTTCCATGAAAGACATAGCCGAGGCGGCGGGAGTTTCTACCGCCCTGGTAAGCTATGTCCTGAATGGCAAGGAAAAGGAAAGCCGGGTGGGGGAGGAAATTGCGAAAAAGATAAAGGCCATTGCCCGGGAGTTGAACTATCAGCCTAACCACCTGGCCAAAAGCCTGCGCAGCGGTAAGACCCACACCATCGGGCTGGTGATTGCCGATATTTCCAATCCCTTTTTCGCCAACATCGCCCGGGTGGTCGAAGACGAAGCCAAACGCAGTGGCTACACGGTGATCATTGGTAGCTGCGATGAAAATGCATCCAAGTCATGGGACTTATTGAATGTGCTGATCAATCGGCAGGTAGATGGATTTATCATTGTTTCGTCCGAGGGGTCCGAAAATCAGATTCACTATTTAAAGGAAAAAAACATCCCCTTTGTGCTGCTGGATCGCCACTTTCCGGATATTCAGACTGACTTTGTGGCCACCAACAACTACAAGGCCTCCTACGATGCCTGTACCCACCTGATCCGGGGGGGCTACGAACGGATCGGCCTCTTTGCCTACAAGTCGGACATGTACCACATGAAGGAACGTATCCGGGGCTACCTGCACGCGTTGCGTGACAACGGTCTTCCTTTCGAAAGTGATTGGCTGAAAGAAATCCGGTTTGAGTACCTTGAAAAGGAGGTAAAGGCGGCGCTGGATGAAATTGTATCCTCCGAGCCCAAGCCGGATGCGCTGATTTTTGCCACCTACGGCCTGGCTATCAACGGATTGAAGTACCTCAACGAGCTACGTCTGAGGGTACCCTCCGATCTGGCAATCGTCAGTTTTGGGCAGGCCGAAGGCTTCGATCTGTACTACTGTCCGATTACCTACATGAAGCAACCCCTGGAATTACTGGGCCAAACCGCCGTTCAATTTCTGATTGGCAAACTAAATAATCCCGACGAGGGTATGAAGCAGATTCTAATGGAAGCTAAGCTGGTAGCCCGGGAATCTTCGATGATCAAAAGCCATGTTGAGTTAATAAAGTGAGTAACACTATATCAAAACAACCGCGAGACTGCCAAAAACCCTCGCGACCCTTGCGTCCTCGCGGTGAAAAAATTACAAACTATGCAAAGAAGACATTTCCTAAAATCTGCTGCTTTGGGCTCTGCCGCAGTACTTTCAGGAGTACCCCTGTATAAATCAGAGGCGGCTTCCAAATTAAAAATCACTAAAATCCGCTACTACGCCGCACCCGGCTATAACAAGCCGCTGTTTAATCAGGCCCGGGGTATTGTGGAAATCGAAACCGACGGCGGTATCATCGGCATCGGCGAAGGGGGTTCCAAAGACATGATTGAGCAGTGCGCCCAGATGCTGATCGGCGAAGATCCCTTCCGCATCGAGCACCTGTGGCAGTACCTCTACCGCGGCATGTTCTACCCGCCGGGCCGCGAGAAGCTGCACGCCCTGGGCGCCCTGGAAATGGCCCTCTGGGATATCAAGGGCAAGGCACTCAATGTGCCGGTGTACGAGTTACTCGGCGGAGCTACCCGCGACTACGTGGAATGCTACGCTACGGGTTTCCGGGCCTCTAAGGCCAAAACCGAAGAAGAGCGCGCCCGCGACTGCATCGAAGCCGGTCTGCGCGCTTACCGCATCGGCCCCACCGGCGGCAACGGTGACCAGCCTTTTGATTTTTATCAAAATGTAAAAACCACCATCGAGCACTGCAAGAGGATCGACGAAGCCGTGGGCGGCGGCGGCAACTGGGCCATTGACCTGCACACCCGCTTTGACCTGACCGACGGTCTGAAAATCTGTACGGCCCTGGAAGACCTGGAACCATACTTTATCGAGGATATTGTCCGCTCCGAAAACCCCGGCGTGTACCGCAACGTCCGTACCATGACCAAGGTACCCATTGCCGTAGGCGAGCAGTTTGGCGACCGTTGGGACACCAACGAACTCATCGAAGACCGCCTCATCGACTACACCCGCTTTACCCTGCCCAATACCGGTGGCCTGGCCGAATTCAAGAAGCTGGCGGCTATCTGCGAGACCCACTACGTTGGCATGATTCCGCACTTTACGGGGCCGCTGTCTACCGCCGCACTGGTGCATGTGCTGGGGTCAAGCAGTCCGTCGCGCGCCATGATGGAGTTGGGGGGTGGAGAGCCGGAGCGCCCGCCCTATTTCAACGAGGATTTTATCAATTTCAAAAACGGCAAGCTCTACCTCAACCCAAGCCCCGGCCTGGGTGTGAAGTTCGATCCGAAGAAGGCTACGTTTGTGATGGAGGTAAAGGAAAATACCAAGTTTCCGCATCCGTATCTGAAAGCGCCGGATGGGTCGATTCATAACTGGTAGCTGGTTTGCGTCTGCGACGCGAACCCACGAGGCGCGCGTTTGAAACGCGCCACACAAACGGTTAAAGGTCAAAAGGCAAACTGCGTTCTCTGATTAGCCTACGACGCTTTTGTCAAAACACAAATCTTTAACCATTTAACCCTTAACCGTTTAACCTAAAAGACAAAGTTACTATGAAACCAAAATCCACTATTTCCCGCCGCAGCGCCATTCAGTCGGTACTGGGTGTGGCGGGGGCGGGCAGTATGCTGCTCCCCAAAACCTCCTACGCCGCTGCGGCCCCTCCGACCCCTTTTCGCGACTACGGACAGGTCAAAATCACCAAACTGGAAACCTTCCTGGTAAAGCCCCGCTGGATATTCCTGAAAATCCACACCGATGCGGGTGGTATCTACGGCCTGGGTGAACCCCTGCTGGAAGGCCGCGCTCTTACCATTAAAACCGCAATCGAGGAAGTGGAGCCCTACCTCATCGGCAAAGACCCCCGGCAGGTGGTACACCACTGGCAGGCCATCTACCGCCATGCCTTTTACCGCGGCGGCCCCATTCTCACCAGTGCACTCAGCGGCATTGACCACGCGCTGTGGGATATCAAAGGGAAATTATTGGGCGTCCCCGTGTACGAACTTCTCGGCGGCCCCACCCGCGACCGCGTGCGCATCTACGGTCGGGCTGCCAACGCCGAGCAGATGAAGCAACGGAAGGCCGAAGGCTATACCGTCATCAAAACTGGCGTGGCTAAGGCCAACCCCGCCA
>CATMVR010000034.1 GCA_950075905.1 uncultured Persicitalea sp.
ACTTCTACCAGCGATTGCAGCAGGTTGACCAGGTAGTCGTAGCGGCGGATGTGGGCCAGCTCGTGCGCCAGAATGGCCTCGGCTTCCGCGGGCGATAGCCCCGCCATCAGGCCCAGCGGCACGAGTACTACGGGCCGGAGTACCCCCACTACCATGGGTGTCACGATGCGGGCCGTCTCCCGAAACTCCACCGCCTGACTCACATCAAGCCGGGCCAGCAGCACACCGAAGCGGGTAGTCCAGGTGCGGTCGGTGACGGGGCGGGAGGTGTAGCGTAGCTTTTCCAGGTAGAGCCAGCCGCCCGCAAAGCGGAGCAGCAGCAGCCCCACGCCAATAAGCCAGCATACCACCAGCTCGCTCATGTGGGCAGTTACCCATAGTTGCGCCCGAAGCAGCGGCGGCAGCGGGGCCGCCATGCCATACGTAGCAAAGGTGACTACGGGAGCGAATGCCTCAGGGGAAGAGGCCACCAGAGCGCTGGCAGTGGCGGGGAGGTAGTATACATAGGTAGCCAGCGAGGCCATCAGCTGGGCACCCAGCAGACTTACACCGGCTACGTAGCGGCTATGGGCGGGCCGGCGGCGCAGCAGGTGAAACCACACGGCAGCCAGCAGGCACAGCAGTGCGCCCTGCCACAGCGAATGGAGGAGGGTCCAGCCGAGGGTACTTACATGCGAAGCAGGAATCAGGTTCAGGAATGAGTTCATGGCTAACGATTGTTTTCAAGGTTGTTCAATAGGTTCCGGATCTCGTCTAATTCTTTGGCCGAGGTTTTATGGTTGCCCAGCGCCTGCATGACCAGGCGGGCGGCCGATCCTCGAAAGGCTGTTTCCACAAAGCGGTCAAGCAGCGATTGCTGGGTTTCTTCTTCTCCCACATGGGCGGTGTAGATATGCGACCGGCCCTCTTCGGTACGGCTGAGGAGTCCCTTCTCGTGCATAATCTGCATGAGTTTGAGCGTGGTGGTGTAGCCGGCCTCCTTGGTTTCGGCCAGGTACTCATGTACCTGCCTGACTGTGGATGGTCCGGCCTGCCATAGGTAGGTCAGGATTTCCAGCTCAGAGTCGGTGGGCTTGGGGGGTGGGGTATCGGCCATCTGAATATAAGGAATGTTGGTAAAATTAAACTACGAAGATCTTCGTAACAAATATGTACGAATATTTTCGTAGATGCAAGTTTTAGCTACGATTTTTTTCGTAGTTCGCCATGAAAGCCTAAATTCGATAGTTTTTAAGAAAAAAAGTGAAGCCGTAAACCTATGTCAGACAATGACATAACACACAAACTCCAATAACCAGTAACAAATACTCCGAGAACAAATAACTAACCTCCTATTTCAAAAAACCTAACCTCCGCCTGTACCTTTTCCAGAATGCGCTGCGAGCGCTCGGGGCGGGCATCGGTGATGAACACCTGCCCCAGCGAGCCATCGTCGATCAGTTCTATCAGCTTATGGATACGCTTGTCGTCGAGCTTGTCAAAAATATCATCCAGGAGCAGGATTGGCCTTGTTTCCTTTTCCACAGCCAGCAATTCGTACTGAGCCAGTTTGAGGGCAATCACAAAAGACTTCTGCTGGCCCTGCGAGCCAAACTTTTTGAGGGCTACTCCGTCTATCTCAAAGGTATATTCGTCTTTGTGTATCCCTTTCACGGTGCGCTGCGCGTGCAGGTCGCGGGAGCGGTGTTTCCGAAACTCACCCGGGAAGTCCGCCGTAGCTACCTCACTTTCATAAATGACGTTGACCTGTTCTTTTTCGCTGCTCAGAAAAGCGTAGTATTTTCGAAAAAGGGGCATAAAACGCTCCATGAAGGTTTCGCGCTGGGTGTGGATGCGCAGGGCCAGCTCAATCAAAGGATCATTGTAGGTTTCGAGCAGGTCTTCGTCGAGGTAATTGCGCTCGGCAAAAAGTTTGAGCAAACCGTTTCGTTGATTGAGTATCCGGTTGTATTGCAGGAAGTCTTCGAGGTAGGAGGGGGTCAGCTGCGAAAGTACCCCGTCAAAAAAACGCCGGCGTATTTCGCTGCCTTCGCGTACCAGGTCAGTGTCGTCAGGAGCAATGAGTACCACCGGAAACCGCCCGATGTGGTCGCTGAGCCGGTCGTAGGCTTTTTTATCGGCCATAACCACCTTACGCTGTCCGCGCTGCAGGCTGCAGGTGATCTGCGTCCGTTTTTCTTCCTCTTTGAACACCCCATCAAGTACGAAAAAATCATTGTCATGGCGGATGTTCAGGGCATCCAGATTGTGCAGGCTACTTTTGGTCAGGGCCAGAAAATAAATAGCGTCCAGCAGGTTGGTTTTACCGCTGCCGTTCTCGCCCACCAGGCAATTTACGTGGGCTCCAAACGTAAAACTTCCCTCTTCGTAACTTTTAAAATAGGTAAGATGGAGTTTTTCGAGCCACATGAACTTCTTTGTTAGGGACTTTATGCTTAATTTCGCAGTTCGATCAGCAAAGCCCCAATCCGAAGTGGGGCCCTGACCGAACCAATAACCATCGCATAAAGTTCTTGTATTACTTTCAGAAAACAGAATTTTCGGTGTTATTCAAGAATCATGCCCATTGTCATAACCTGTAAATCATACTAATCCCGCGTATGGCGACCGTTAAAGAAAAAAAGAAAGAAACCGGCAAGAAATTACAGCATTCAAAGGAGCGCTACATGTTCTGGTACGAGAACATGCTTCTGCAACGTCGTTTTGAAGAAAAAGCGGGTCAGCTGTACGGACAGCAGAAAATTCGTGGCTTTTGCCATCTCTACATCGGTCAGGAGGCCTGCTCGTCGGGTACAGCCACGGCTCTCACTCCCGACGACAAGTACATCACTGCCTACCGCGACCACGGCATGCCGCTGGCACTCGGTACCAGCCCCAACGCCATCATGGCCGAGCTGTTTGGAAAAGAAACCGGTACCACCAAAGGTAAGGGGGGCTCAATGCACATCTTTGACAAAGAGCGCAACTTCATGGGCGGTCATGGTATCGTGGGTGCGCAGATTCCGCTGGGAGCTGGCATAGCTTTTGCCGAAAAATATAATGAGACCGGCAACGTGTGCATCTGTTTCTTTGGTGATGGCGCCGTGCGGCAGGGGGCTTTCCACGAGGCTTTCAATATGGCTATGACCTGGAAGCTACCCGTGATTTTTGTGGTAGAAAACAACGGCTACGCCATGGGTACCTCCGTGGGGCGTTCCTCCAACGTAACCGAGCTGTACACGCTGGGCGAAGCCTATGATATTCCTTCCGAGCCCGTAGATGGCATGGACGTGGAGGCCATCCACGAAGCCGTGAGCCGGGCTGCCGAGCGCGCCCGAAAAGGTGACGGCCCTACCTACCTGGAATTCCGGACGTACCGTTACCGGGGGCATTCGATGTCAGATCCCCAGAAGTACCGGACCAAGGAAGAAGTGGAGGAGTACAAAAAGCGCGACCCTATTGCCCAGGTGATGAGTACCATTCTGGACCACAACCTGGCCACGCAGGAAGAGCTTGACGATATTGACAAGAAAATAAAAGAAATCGTGGCGGAGTCCGTGCAGTTTGCCGAAGAGTCGGCTTTCCCGGATCCCAAGGAAGCCTATACCGAAGTATACCAGCAGGAGGACTATCCTTTTATTATGGAATAGTGGCCTATGCCGTAATGACGCCTGTTGGGACTTGTACTCTCAGCAGGCGTTTTGCGTTTGGGGAAAGCCCTAAAAATAAGTATGGTGGAACTGTCCCGGGCGATGGTCTGTTTAGGGAGGTGTCCTCAGAAAGAATTAGAGGATTACTTGTTTGAGTTTCATAACTTTTCATAACTTTGCACTCCAAATTTCAAACAATAGTATGAGCAAGAAAAACACGGCGAATTCCGGGTTGGACATCATCGAAAGTCCGGAAGCGCTTGCGGGGCAAATCAACAAGGCTGAAACCTTTTTCCGCAAAAATCAAAAGGTGCTTATCGGAGTCGGCGCGGCTATTCTGATAGGTCTTCTGGCCTTTGCAGGCTATCGTTGGTATATAGATAGTCAGGAAAGCAGTGCTCAGGTAGCACTTTCGAACGTGGTGTATGATTTTGAAGCAGATTCACTAAATAAAGCATTGACAGGTAGTGGCGGAAACGAGGGCTTGCTGAGCATTGCCGACGAGTACTCCGGCACGGATGCCGCCAATCTGGCCAACCTATACGCGGGCATCGCCCTGATGAAGCAAGGAAAGTTCGATGACGCCATCAGCCGGCTGGAATCGTTCAGTTCGTCGGATCTGCTGGTGCAGGCCCGCGCAACGGCGCTCATTGGCGACGCATACATGGAGAAAAACCAGCCCGCGGAGGCCATCAGCTACTACAAAAAAGCCGCTGGTTATAAATCGAACGATTTCTTTACTCCCCTGTATCTCATGAAGCTGGGTATAGCGCAGGAGAAAGCAAATCAACCGCAGGATGCCATTGCTTCCTATAATAAAATCATTGAAGAGCACCCCCTCTCGGCCGAGGTAACCAACGCCAAGAAATACAAGGGGCTACTCGAAGGGCAAGTCGGCGAGTAATGGTGATCCATTACCCTTAGCCCTGAGAAAGGATAAAGCCGACCCCGGTTTTATCCTTTTTTCGTTTAACTATTTACCTGATTCAATCTACATTGCTATTCTGTCATCCGTATGTCAAGTGCCGATAAAAATCTGAGTGTTTTCTCAACCGATGCCCTGCCCGATATCAGCGGCCGTACCTTCGCGATCGTAGTGGCCGAGTGGAACCACGAAGTGACCGAGAAACTCTACGAAGGGGCCTACCAAACCCTGCTCGACTACGGAGCTAAGGCCGGGAATATCATCCGGGCAAATGTGCCGGGTAGCTACGAGCTGAGCTTCGGCGCGCAGGTATTTGCCCGTAAGGAACAGGTCGACGCTGTGATTGCGCTCGGCTGCGTGATTCAGGGAGAAACCAAGCATAACGATTACATCAATCACGCTGTGGCCCACGGACTGACGGAGGTGAGTCTGAAATACAACAAGCCGGTGATCTTTGGTGTTCTGACGCCCAATAATCAGGAACAGGCCCTGGACCGCGCCGGCGGCAAGCACGGCAATAAGGGCGACGAAGCGGCTATGACGGCTATCAAGATGCTAAAACTGGTTTAAAAAGCTGTTTGTACCATGGAACAATTCTGGTTCGATACCGTCGGTTGGCTGGGCTCAATATTGGTAGTAGCTGCCTACGCCCTCAACATCAGTGGCCGCATGCGCGCTGATGCGCCGTTTTACCTCTGGGCCAACATCATTGGCAGCATTGGCCTCATCCTGAACACCGCCTACGTGGGGGCATATCCCTCCGCCGTCGTCAACGTGATATGGGTCGGCATTGGCCTGTGGGGCGTGGCCAAAAGCAGGAAAAAAGTAATTTTGAAATAATCGTTACACTTCGCAGCAATCTGCCCGTTTTTCAAAACAGATTATCAACGATTAACCTTTGAATCCCATGCAAGTTTGGAAATTTGGTGGCACGTCGGTCGGGAAGCCCGAGCGTATGCATTCCATCCGTCAACTGATTACCTCCACGAATACCCGTAAAATTGTTGTCCTGTCGGCGTTGTCGGGCACTACCAACGCCCTGATCGCCATTGGCGAGTCGGCCAAAGCCAACCAGGACGATGAAGCAATTCAGCGTATCAAAGACCTCAAAGATCACTACGATACCTTTATCAAGGAGCTTTATCAGACCGAGGCGGGCCTGGCCAAAGGGCAGGCTATTGTAGATAAAGAGTTTTCGTTCATTCGGTCACTGGCCAATATTAAGCCTTTTACCAGCAAGCAGGACAAAGAGCTGGTAGCTGAGGGCGAGCTGCTGAGCACGCAGATGTTTGAGGCCTACCTGGAAGAGCAGGGAGAAAATTCGATTTTGCTCCCCGCCCTGGAATTCATGCGCATCGACGCCGACGGCGAGCCCGAGCTGGGGGCTATCGAAGAGAAGCTGACTACCATACTGGGTCAGCATCCTGGCAAGCAGTTGGTCATTACCCAGGGCTTTATCTGTCGCAATCCCCGCGGCGAGGTCGATAACCTCAAACGGGGTGGGTCTGACTATACGGCTTCGCTAATTGGCGGGGCCATCCGGGCCGAGGAAATTCAGATCTGGACCGACATCGACGGTATGCACAACAACGATCCCCGGATCGTGAAGCGTACCTTCCCCATCCGGGAGCTTACCTTTGAGGAGGCCGCCGAGCTGGCCTACTTTGGGGCAAAAATCCTTCACCCGAGTACCATCACGCCGGCCAAGATGCGCGGAGTGCCGGTGCGGTTGAAGAATACCATGCAGCCCGACGCCCCCGGTACGCTCATTGCTACCACCACGTCAGACCGGGAGATTAAGGCCATTGCGGCCAAAGACAACATTACGGCCATCTACATCCACTCGACCCGGATGCTGAATGCCCACGGTTTTCTGCGGCGGGTTTTTGAGATTTTTGAAAAATACAAGACGCCCGTGGATATGATTACAACCTCGGAGGTGTCAGTATCTGTAACAATTGATAATGATACGCACCTGGATGCCATTACGGCCGAGCTACGCGAAATTGCCGACATCGAAGAGCACGACCGCGACCAGACGATTGTATGCGTAGTGGGCAATTTCAGCGCGGATAAGGAGGGGGTAGCCATCAAGGTGCTGGATGCCCTGAAGCACATTCCACTCCGCATGATATCGTACGGCGCCTCAGAGCACAACCTGTCGATCCTGATCCACTCCCGCTATAAGGCCGAGGCGCTGAACGCCCTCAATGAGCGGCTATTTTACTACGAGGATGCGATGAAGGATATATTTACGGCACCATAAAGCGGAATTGTGCGTATTTTTAAGGGCCTGACCCGGTAGGATTAGGCCCCAAACCTGTTAAATTGCTTTGTTATGGATACTCGCGAACTGGTTCAGGAGATAGAGCGTCTGCCTTTTGAAAAAAAGATTTTTGTGATGGAGGAGATTCTCAAATCTATCAAGAGAGATAAAACATCGAACTCAATGCAAAGGGCAGCAGAACAGTTGTACGAAGATTATGTGAACGATAGCGAACTGACCGCTTTTTCGGCACTGGATACAGATGATTTCTATGAAGCAAGGTGAAGTCTGGCTTATAAACCTGGATCCAACGCTGGGTGCCGAAATCAGGAAAATTCGTCCTGCCGTTATTGTGAACGACGATGTGTTGGGAAAACTTCCTTTGCGAGTGGTCGTTCCTTTGACAGATTGGAAAGACCGCTATTCCATAGTGCCATGGATGGTTAACATTGAATCTGATAGTACAAACGGACTCACCAAGACCTCATCAGCGGATTGTTTCCAGGTACGTTCTGTTTCCGAAACAAGATTTATCAAAAAGATAGGTGATCTGGACCATGGCTCTATGGAAGCTATCAGAGAAGCCTTAAAAAAAGTATTGACCATTGAGTAACCAACCCCATGCTACAAACCACCTTTATCCGCGAAAATAAAGAACTGACTATCGCAGGCCTACAAAAGAAGCATTACCGCGATGCCGAAACCAGCGTAGAACTTATCATCCGGCTGGACCGCCTGCGCCGCGAAACCCAGCAGGAACTGGATCAGGTACTGACGCAATCGAACGTCAGGGCCAAGGAAATCGGGGGGTTGATGAAGGAGGGGCGGAAAGCCGAGGCCGAAGCCGCCAAGGCTGAAACCGCCAGTCTGAAAGAGCGTTCCAAAGAGCTGGACGAGCAGCTGAAACGCGCCGAAGCCGAACTGCACGACGAGCTGGTGAAGCTGCCCAACCTGCCGCACGAAAGCGTACCCGAAGGCCGCACCGCCGACGACAACGAGATCATTCTTGAAAAGGGCGACAAACCCACCCTGCCCGAAGGAGCGCAGCCACACTGGGAGCTGATCAAAAAGCACGACATCATCGATTTTGAATTAGGCAATAAAATCAGCGGTGCGGGATTTCCGGTATACAAAGGCAAGGGTGCGCGCATGCAGCGCGCCATGATCCAGTTCTTTCTGAACGAAGCCGCCGATGCGGGCTATACGGAAATTCAGCCGCCGATTGTAGTCAATGAGGCCTCCGGCTTTGGTACGGGTCAGCTTCCGGATAAGGAGGGGCAGATGTACCACATTACGGCCGAAGATCTGTACCTGATACCTACGGCCGAGGTACCTATCACCAACCTCTACCGTGATGTGATCGTGGCCGAGAGCGACCTGCCCGTGAAGAACGTGGGCCATACGCCCTGTTTTCGCCGGGAGGCCGGTAGTTGGGGTGCCCACGTACGGGGGCTCAACCGCCTGCACCAGTTCGATAAGGTGGAGATTGTGCAGATCTGCAAGCCGGAGGAGTCGTACGCGGCGCTCGAAGATATGGCAAAGCACGTGCAGGCGCTTCTGGAAAAACTGGAACTACCCTACCGCATCCTGCGCCTCTGCGGTGGCGATATGGGTTTCACCTCTGCCCTGACTTACGACTTTGAGGTATGGTCGGCGGCGCAGGAGCGCTGGCTCGAATGCAGCTCCGTATCCAACTTTGAGACCTACCAGGCCAACCGCCTCAAGCTCCGCTACAAAGTGGAGGGCAAAACGCAGCTACTACATACTCTCAACGGCTCGGCGCTGGCCCTGCCGCGGATTCTGGCCGCTTTGCTCGAAAACAATCAGCAGGCCGATGGCAGTATCCGGGTTCCGAAGGTACTGGTGCCCTATTGCGGGTTTGATACTATTGGATAAATGACGTTTTTCTTCGGGCTGTGGGGACACAGCCCGAGGTTTTATCAGCAAAAATCCCCGTCAATTTGGCGGGGATTTTTGCGTTTTTGCATAGGTAGTGAGTCAGATAGCTTGCTTCATCTTCCCCCGCACCGCCAGCCACACAAAGTAGCCCGTTAGCCCCACAATGGCTGCCTGCATAAGGTAGTCCAGCGCCAGGACCGGCGAAGACCAGATATCAGAGGGGACCAGGTATTTGGGCATTCCCAGCCGCCACCAGTAGGAGGGATGTACCACGCACAGGAAGTTAAAAAGCAACAGGAGCCCCACCTGGGTCTTGCTGCGCCAGTCTACTACAAAGAATACCAGCGGAATCAGGAACAGGAAGATGTAGTTGCTGTACGCGCTTTGCTGGATCACCATCATAGTGGCATACAGCGCCACCCAGGTACGGGAGATCAATTCGGGGAAGCCGGCAGCGCGAAAGCGCCAGCTTGTCCAGACGCCGGCACCTACCGACACCACCAGCCCCACCCAGTTCCAGATTTTTTGGCCTACGCCCAGGTGGTTGAAAAACCAGGGGTTCAGTACGGAGAGTACATTAGGTGCCCGGAGGGTATCGGCTTCATCGAGCGGTTGGGTAAATTCCCAGCCTACCAGCGGGTACAGAATCGCCAGGCTGAGGCCTCCTACGGCCGCCATAACCAGCACAAAGCGGACTTTGTCCTTTTCCAGAAAAAATAGCGGCACCAGAATAAGCACAAAAATCGCTTTTGTCAAGAGTAGAGCTACCGCCAGAACCAGGGCGTAAACTTCTACCCGGCCGGTACGTTGCCGATACAGGTACGCTACAATCACAAACAGCCACATCCAGACATCTTCCTGCGCACCTACCACGCACAGAATCAGCGAACCGGGAAGCAGGTAGTAGAGCAGCGCTTTGTACAGAAATTCGGCCCCTGACAGCCTTGTCCGGTATAGATACCAGGATACCCATAGCGCCAGGGCGTCCATGATCGTCATCCCGAGCACAATCATGCGGGGATCGTACCATATCTTCAACCAGGCGCCCAGGTAGTAGGCATACAGGGGCGAGTAAGGCGACCAGAAGTCTCGATAGACCACCATCCCCTGCGAGGCTTTGCTCCCTTCGTCCCAGAAGCCGTTGACGTCGGACGTAGGTGCAATACCCGCGGCTATGTACACAACCACAAAGGGAAGCAACCGGAACAATACCCAGCCCAACGTGAGCCACCGGGGAACATTTTTATCAGCAAGCCTTTTCTGAAGAAACTCTTTCCTCCATAAGACACCTCCTGCTGCAAGCAGTAGCAGTAAGCTGAGAACTACCTTAATGACGACGATGCTCATACGGCCACGGAAAGTTTGGCTTTTACTACATGAAGGTAAGCCCGGCGCAGAATCCAGAAAAAGCAGACTACACTAATGACCTGCAAAGAATACTCAAAGAGGTAAACCGGGTTGGTGAACATTCCGAAATGGGTATAAGAGGGCTGATCGTTATAGACATACACGAACGGCTGCACTACGGTGAGCCAGTTGAGCGTCAGGAGTACTCCCACGTGCCAGACACTTTTCAGGTCAATCAGTTCAAATACAACCGCCACCAGGTAGGCAATCAGGTAAGCCCCCGGCGCGCTGGCCTGAAACAGCATCATGCACACGAAGGTAGCTACAAATAGAGCCGGTAGTACCTCGGTGAGGTGGCGGTGCCGGCTGCGCCAGGCCATATAGGAGGGGATAAGAATCGTAAAAACCAACCCAATCCAGTTGAGCATAGGGGAGTTTTTTTCATCGATGGTAACAAATAGCTCAACAAAAGGCCGGAAAACTGAAAACAAATTGGGAGTCATGAGTTGCTCGGTATGCCGGATGGGCATCAGAAACAAATCCCCGATCTGCCAGTACAGAAAACCCAACACCGGCAATCCGATGGCCGCCATGGTGAGAAGCATTCTGATGGGTTTGCGGACCATGACTAGCAAGGGCGGCAGGAAAAAGATAAACGTAACCTTGATGGTCAGCAAGGCCAATGCAAAAAGAACACCCAGGCCTACCTCGTAGTTTTGGGGATGTTTGCGCGCGTAGCGCCACATCAGCAAGGCGGCGCCCCAAAACCACACCTCTTCCTGGCCATCAATCAGAATGTACACAAAAGCGGCGGGCAGCAGCCAGTACACAAAAGTGAGTTGAAGGGCATTATCCGTTTTTTCTTTGTAGGTCTGATAAGTAAGCCAAAGGATTGCCGTTTCCATAAGTACCATCAGGAGCACGATGGCTCGCGAATTGTGCCACAGCCATACCGGCAGGCTAATGATATAGGCAAAAAGTGGCGCGTGGTAGGACCAGAAGTCGCGGTACACAAATCCTCCCAGTTTGGCGGCTTCAGCTTTGTAAAAAAAGAATGGGACATCGCCGCGCGGGTCTTCCCCGATGATCAGAAATATCCCGATCCAGGGTAGAAGACGCATTGCCACAAATCCGAGCGAAAATGCGATACCTTCGTTCTCTTGCTGCCATTTTTTAAACAAAGCAGGATTGAGCGCTACCCAACATATGGCGGCGGTAAAGAGAGAACATAAGAGGATCTTTATATAAAATACAGTCAGTATGGGCATAAAGGTACTTTGGTCAATATCCCTAAGGAATTCAGTTTTGTAAATCAGTCAAACCAACCCCAGTTTGCTTTCGCATCGATGTACATCAGGGCCTTCATGGGTAAGGGTTCGGCCCAGATTACTTTGTTGTAGCCATTTGTATAGCACAAAGGGCTGATCATACAGAAAAAGGCTACTACGAAGGCCAGTTTTCGGTAGTCGGCGGGTGGCACTAGCCGTGAAAGGACCAGGTTGCTGATGAGCAGTAGCGGAAAGCCATAGCCCAGAGCCCGGTCCACATCATGTACAAAAATACCGGTAATAATCAATACTACGAAGCCGGCCAGCAGCGCCAGGAAGTGCCAGATACGGCCGGTAGCGCAGAGTGCATAGCCCGTCACGCTCAGCGGCAGCCACATACCTTCGAAAGAAAACCACAGGCTACTGCCGAGGCCCCAGCGGTGCATATCCGCAAAAAGTACCGGTGTGCCCATGGTAGTGTAGCTGTGGCCCGGAAAGTACGTACGCATAATGTACGAACGGAAAACTACGTACACTCCAAGGGCTATGAGTACCACCCAGGTTCTGGGGGTAAAGATCCCCCGAAGTACCGTCAAAAAATCGGTTGCGTTTTCGTTTTTCGGTTTATTGAGCAGGAAATCGGTCATCCACCACAGGATCAGGTACCCCGATGCCACCAGAGCCCGCTCGTCGGTAAAAAAGGCAGCCTGCAGGCAGACAAACAGAAGAATGGGGTTGCGGATCAGTAGGGCGAGCATCAGAAAGAAATACGCGTAGCCGTCGCCATACCCGGCGGTATCCACAAAAAACCAGGAAAACACAAAGATGTTGGAAAGACCCAGAGCAAAAAAGGTGGTGAGTACCTTGTCATTGGTTTGCCGGAACACCTCCCGGGAAAACAGATATAAAAACCCGATGCCCATAAGGGCCTGAATGACCAAAATCATCACTACGCTTCTGGTCAGGAAATACACGAGCGGCAGCACCCAGCGCATTACCATGTTTTCTCGCCGGATGTACACTTCCAGATTCGTGGGATGCAGCAAATCTTCGGATTGTACCTTGATGAACGCCCAGGCGTCTGACAGGGTGATAACCGTGTAGGGGGGAACAGCCAGACACCAGGATAGTAAAGCACAGAAAAGTACGAGTTTCCAGAGCCAGAACTGGCCTTCGGTTTTTGATTCGATAAAATGTATAAGCCGGGTGTATTGATTAGCCAGGGATAATTGTTCCATGCAGGGAAGCGAACGGATAGTTGTTTGTCGCAAAACTAACTGCCTCCCACAAATTTTCAAGTTTTACACCCCCCTTTTTCTACATATGGGGGAAGAATTAAGGATGGTCCGCCATTACCAGGTAGCTCCACGCCGGGAAAGTTAATCGGGTACGAACCACAATTTTAGCTTTATGCCGGGCGTATTCTTGTAATCAGGATTGATTTCAATTATTTTTGACTATTCACTTCATCTACAATTTTAAGTATACCCTATATATGGCAATCACATCAGAGATAACCTCCCTGGACTTTAATTTAAGCGAGGAGCACGAAGCGGTGCAGCAGGCCGCCCGCGACTTCGCCCGAAATGAACTACTCCCCGGCGTAATTGAGCGCGACAACGAACAGAAATTTGACGCCAATCTGCTGCGCAAGATGGGCGAAATGGGCTTTATGGGCATGATGGTGTCGCCGGAGTACGGCGGTGGTGGCATGGATACCGTATCGTATGTGATTGCCATGGAAGAAATTTCAAAAGTCGATGCCTCGGCTTCCGTCATTATGTCGGTCAATAACTCGCTGGTGTGCTGGGGGCTGGAAGCTTTTGGCAGTGAAGAGCAAAAGCAGAAATACCTGCCCCGGCTCGCGGCGGGGGAAATCATCGGGGCGTTTTGCCTCTCTGAGCCGGAAGCTGGTTCTGACGCTACCTCGCAGCATACCACTGCCCTGGACATGGGTGACCACTACCTGCTGAACGGGACCAAAAACTGGATCACTAACGGTAATACGGCCTCGGTGTACCTGGTGATGGCCCAAACCGACGCGGGTAAGCGCCACAGGGGCATCAACTGCCTGATCGTGGAGAAAGGCGTTGAGGGTTTTTCTATTGGCCGAAAGGAGGACAAAATGGGCATCCGGGCATCGGATACCCACTCACTGATGTTTTCGGACGTGAAAGTGCCCAAAGAAAACCGGATTGGAAAGGATGGCTTCGGATTCAAGTTTGCCATGGGTACCCTCAATGGCGGCCGGATCGGGATTGCCGCCCAGGCGCTGGGTATTGCGTCCGGGGCCTACGAGCTGGCCCTGAAATACTCCATGGAGCGTACCACTTTCAAAAAGCCCATTTTTGATCATCAGGCCATTCAGTTCAAACTGGCCGATATGGCTACCCGCATTGAGGCCGCCCGCCTGCTGGTATACAAAGCCGCCCGCGAAAAGGACGAAGGGAAAGACTATGTAAAGTCGGCCGCAATGGCCAAGCTCTACGCTTCGGATGTAGCGATGTGGGCTACCACCGAGGCCGTCCAGATTCACGGAGGTTATGGATATGTTAAGGAATACCACGTAGAACGCCTCATGCGTGACGCCAAGATTACGCAGATCTACGAAGGTACATCAGAAATACAAAAATTAGTGATAGCCAGAGAGCTGCTTAAATAGCGTAAAAAGGCCATTGGGCGAAATTTTATAAAAAAAAGGTGCGTTTGTAGTAACATAACGCACCTTTTTTTTTGTATTTTGTTCCCTATATACTTGTATTAGTTTAGTACAATTTATTAGATTTGTACAAAATTTGATTTTACCGGCCTTCGCACGCCTCAATATATATACTATGGAAGACTATAACAAAATCATTGAATCCCTCGGAGTTAAGTTTGTAAAAGCGCGTCACATTCACATTCTGCAGCCGATTACAATCAAAAATTATTACGATGTACAGAATTCACTCACCATTCTTTACGACGGCGAAGTGTCTTTTGGAACCGATGAACCGCAAAAGGTAGAAGTGGGCGACATGCTCTTTATTCCTGGCGGCAAGCATGCTACCGTAACTTATGGAAATTCGAGCCTGGCCAAGGTGGTTTCCAACGAAGAGTTCATGACCAACCGCGATAACTATATTCAGGCCGGTCATGATCCGATTACGATCGGGAAACTGCCCAACTCCTTTGGACTGATTTCCTTCGAAGCCAAGGTATTCGATACCGTCAACTTCTTTACTTCGCTGGACGTACCTCCTTTCCTGATCAAGCGGAACGATCAGATGGCTATTACGATCAATCAGATCCTGGGTGAAGATATGACCGATACAGCTGGCAAAGGGCGGATCATCAAGATCAAAACCGAAGAGCTCGTGATCGAGATCATCCGGTATATTTTGAAAAACAAACTATTTGTTGAGCAGCTGGTAACCAACAGTACCTACTTTAAGGACCCCCGCCTGATCGATATTTTTGCCTACATCAAGGACAACCTGGGCGGCGACCTTTCCAATAAGGTACTGGCCAACGTGGCCAACGTATCGGAAGATTACGTGGGGCAGTACTTTAAGATGCTGACGGGTATCAACCCGCAGGATTATATCGAGTACCAGCGGATGGAAAAAGCCGTGGATCTGCTTCGTACGTCCAAGAAAAGCATCCGCGCCATCGGCTCGGACGTGGG
>CATMVR010000035.1 GCA_950075905.1 uncultured Persicitalea sp.
CACCAGATGCGCCGGAATAATGGGTACGGACGAGCCACCCGCTACCAGGGCTTTCAACTGATGCCCGTCGCGGATACCGCCGCAGTACTCATCGGAATTCATGAACTCGTCTACCGAAAGGCCCAGCTCAATCTCGTACACGCCGGGCTTTTTGATATGACCCGAAGCCGAAATAAGCTTAGTGCCCGTGCTACGGCCAATACCCACGGCCGCGTAGGCATCACCACCGTTGTTGATGATCCACGGCATATTGGCAATGGACTCCACGTTATTGACAACCGTGGGCGATTGGTAGAGGCCTTTTACCGCCGGGAAAGGCGGCTTGTTGCGAGGATTTCCCCGCTTGCCTTCCAGGGATTCGAGCAGGGCGGTTTCTTCCCCACAGATGTAGGCTCCCCCACCGGGATGCACGATCAGTTCGAGGTCGTAGCCCGTACCCAGGATGTTCTTGCCCAGCAGGCCTTTGGCTTTGGCTTCGGCAATAGCTTTCTCCAATATATTGATTACGTACATGAGCTCACCCCGTACGTAGATAAACGACTTATGGGCCCCCAGCGCGTAACTCGATATGATCATGCCCTCAATCAGCAGGTGAGGGATGGACTTCATCAGGTGGTGATCTTTGAAAGTACCGGGCTCCGACTCGTCGGCGTTGCACACCAGGTAACGGGGTACGCCTTCGGGTTTGGCCAGGAAGCCCCATTTCATACCCATGGGAAAACCAGCCCCTCCCCGCCCCCTAACGCCAGATTTCTTGGCTTCTTCCACCACCTCTTCGGGGGTCATTTTGAGGGCTTTTTCGAGGGCATCGTACCCTCCGTGCTTGCGGTACACATCAAGGGTCTCGATACCGGGAACGTTGATGTGTTCAGTTAAAATTTTTATTGCCATGTTCTATCTATAATTATGCGGCCTTTCCCGATGTTATGCGCTCAGTTCGTCGATGATGGTATCTACCTTCTCGTTGGTCAGATTCATGTAGTACTTTTCCCGAATCTGAAACACCGGTCCCCAGCCGCAGGCAGCGAGGCATTCTACCTCTTTCAACGAGAATAGCCCGTCGGGGGTGGTTTCGCCCGCCTGAATACCAAGTTTGTTTTTGAGGTGGTCGTACACCCCTTCGGCGCCCATCAGGCAGCAGGGGCCCGTCCGGCAGTACTCAATCACGTGCTTACCCACGGGTTCCAGGTGGAACATCGTGTAGAAGGTAGCCACTTCGTATACTTCAATGGGCTCGATGCTCAGCAGCTCCGCCACGTGGTCCATCACCTCGCTACTCAGCCATCCCCACTGCTCCTGGGCCACGTGCAGCACGGGCAGCAGGGCCGATTTTTGCTTTCCCTCGGGATAGCGGGCAATCATTTCCTTTACTTTGGCCAGACGCTCCGGCGTAAATGCAATCGGATTAGCTAGTTCGGTCATTTCCTTTTTTCAAAATATAGTAGTCCGTTGAGACGTGTGCATTCATCCGCACACGTCCGGAGGGTATTTAACATTTTACTAAGAGTCCAGCTCTCCCGCAATTACGTTCAGGCTACTCATGATCACGATCGCATCCGAAAGGGTACTTCCTACGCACATCTCAGGAAAAGCCTGGTAGTAAATAAAGCTCGGGCGACGGAAGTGCAGGCGGTACGGGGCCCGGCCACCATCGCTGATCATATAAAAGCCCAGCTCACCGTTACCACCCTCTACGGCGTGGTAGATCTCGCCAATAGGGGCGTCAATTTCACCCATCACGATCTTAAAATGGTAGATCAAAGCTTCCATGCTCGAATACACCTCCTTTTTCGGAGGCAGGTAGTATTCGGGAGCGTCGGCGTAGAACGGCCCTTCTGGCAGGTTTTCCAGCGCTTGCTCTACAATTTTCAGGCTTTCCCAGATCTCGGCGTTACGTACCATGAAGCGATCATAGGTATCACCGCTTTGTCCAATAGGGATAATAAAATCAAAATCCTCGTAGGACGAGTAGGGGTTCATCACGCGTACATCGTAGTCGACGCCCGCGGCGCGCAGGTTAGGGCCGGTAAAACCATAGTTGAGCGCCCGCTCAGCGGAGATAGCTCCCACATCAATAATCCGGTCCATGAAGATACGGTTCCGGTTAAAAAGGCTCTCAAACTCCCGCATGACGGGCGGAAACGACTTGATAAACGCGCGCAGCTTGCGAATCGCTTCGGTAGAGAGATCCCGCTCCATACCGCCCAGGCGGCCCATGTTGGTGGTGAGGCGGGCACCGCATACTTCCTCGTATATTTCGTAGATTTCCTCGCGCTTCTCAAACAGGTACAAAAAGCCCGAGAACGCGCCCGTATCCACCCCCAGAATGCCATTGCAAATCAGGTGGTCGGCAATACGCGCCAGCTCCATCATGATCACCCGGATGTACTGCGCCCGCTTGGGTACCTCCACCTGCAGAAACTTCTCCATGGTCATGTGCCAGCCCAGGTTGTTGATGGGCGAGGAGCAGTAGTTCATGCGGTCCGTGAGGGTGGTAATCTGGTAGTAGGGCCGGCGCTCCGCAATCTTCTCAAAGGCCCGGTGAATGTAGCCGATGGTCTGCTCGCTCGATACGATGATTTCTCCATCCATTTGCAGGATGTTCTGAAAAATACCGTGCGTAGCCGGGTGCGTAGGGCCAAGGTTGAGAGTTGTCAGCTCGCCCACCAGCTCGGGCTGATCGGCCCGGGCCAAATGTTTTTTATTAGGAATTAATTCTATATCAGCCATTGTCTGCAATTTTGAATGAGTGAGGGGAGAATGAGTGAATGAGCTTAAAGAATATTGTTTCTCTTCGTCAAAACTCAATCATTCCATCCGTACTAGTTACCTTCCAAACAGCGCGTCGATTTTATCCTCGCGGGTAGAATCTTCCAGCGGATACTGCCGGCGCATCGGGAAGTAATCCATTTCCTCAATGTTCAGGATACGCTTCAGGTTGGGGTGCCCGTCAAACAGGATACCAAAAAAGTCATACGTTTCGCGCTCCATCCAGTTGGCTGAGGCATACAGTCCGGTGGCCGTAGGAATATGAATATCGGCTTCGGCCAGAAACACCTTGATCCGCACCCGGAAGTTATGCACCAGGCTATGCACGTGGTACACCACCGCAAACTCCTTTCCCTCCGAATCGGGATAGTGAATGCCCGTCAGGTCGGTCAGGAAATTAGCCTGAAATTTTTCGTGGTGAAAAAGATACTCGAGCATCGGGATCGCCTGCTCGCGGGTAGTCGTGAGCGTCAACAACCCATAGGGCTCTTCGAAGTCAAATACGTCGTCACCGAATTTTTTAAGTAGGTCTTCGGCAACTTCCTGATTGGTCAGCATGGGAGTCGGGTTACTGGATATTATAGGATTGTAGTAATTGCTGGTACTCGTCCGAATTCCGGCGGCGCAGCGATTCGTTGCGGGCCAGCTCCTGGATTTGCATCAGGCCATCGATCACCTGCTCGGGGCGTGGCGGACAGCCCGGCACGTACACGTCTACCGGAATGATCCGGTCGATGCCCTGCAGTACGCTGTACGAGTCAAAAATACCACCACTGGAAGCACAGGCTCCCATGGCCATCACCCAGCGTGGCTCGGCCATCTGCAGGTATACCTGCTTCACGATGGGGGCCATTTTTTTGGCAATGGTACCCATCACCATCAGAATATCGGCCTGCCGCGGCGAGAAGCTGGGACGCTCCGAACCAAAACGGGCAATATCGTAGTGGGAGCCCATGGTAGCCATAAACTCAATACCACAGCACGACGTAGCAAAAGGCAGCGGCCAGAGCGAGTTGCTACGGGCGATGCCGATCACTTCGTCAAAGGACGAGGCAAAAAAACCGGCCCCACTATGTCCTTCGGGAGCCTTTACTATTTCAACAGAAGATTTCATATCGGATTAATGTCTAAGTAAAAAGAAAACGGCCTTACTCTTCCCACTTCAACACTCCCTTACGGATAATGTAGTAGAAGCCGGCGAGTAGCAGGGTCATGAACAACACCATCTCCACAAAGCCCAGCATACCCAATTTCTTAAAATTAACCGCCCAGGGGTACATGAAAATAACCTCTACGTCAAAAAGAACAAAGAGGATAGCTACCAGGAAGTACTTCACCGAAATAGGGGTACGGGCATCGCCCACTACCTCAATTCCGCACTCGAAAGGATCATCTTTCTTCTTACTCTTGCGGATGGGGCCGATTCTGTGTGTAACGATCATTGTCACAACAATAAACGCAGCCGCCAGTACAAACTGTACAATGATCGGAAGAAAATCGGATGGAAGATAAGTCGTATTCATAGTCTTAAAAATTCAACGCATTGTGATTAAGAATTGTTCAACTCGCATCTACACAGCTTAACGGGTGATGGTCAATTCTATAAAGGGTCAAAATTACTAGGTGGAAATTTACCAACCAAATGCCTTTTCCGGTCATTTGGTATGGATAAAAACAGAAAAAAGGCCCCTGTTTTGCAGAGACCTTGAAGAAACACTGATAAATCAGTCAATAACAATACGTTTGGTAACATCCAGCCCCGGGGCCCGCACCCGCACGATGTAGGTGCCGGGCGGTAGCGTACCCGCGTCGATGGTGCGCCGCTGATTGAGCAGGGCAAAACGCTGCGTGCGAATGACAGAGCCATCAATGGTATAAAATGCTACTTCGGCGTTGGTGAGGTCTTCACGGGTTTCGATGGCAATGACGCCACCCCGGCTGGGATTAGGAAAAATAACCACCCCGTCACCCTCTACGTCCTCATACGTAAAGGGCACCGAGTACGCCGAGTAGCAGGTCAGGGAGTTGCTACTGCCGAGCGTAAACACGGCCCGGGCCCGGGCGGTATAATTGCCCGACTCCGTTACCTTGATGGTTGGTACTTCGGGTTTGAGAAAGCTGTTACCAACTTTCCAATCGTACTTTTCGTTGAGGTCAGTTTGGGCAATGGAACTGCTCAGGCTGAATGGTCCCGATTGCTCAATGACCGGCGGGTTAATTTTGGGCCTCACCGTGAGCGTAGCCGGAACCGATACCTCCGATTCGCAACCAAAAACATTGCGGGCCTTCACAGTATAGGCCCCCGACTGAGTGGCTTTCAGGGATTTGGTCGTGCTTCCGCTGCTCCAGAGGAAGTAGTCGGTGCCGCCGGAGGCAGTAAATACAAATCCCGAATCAGCGCAGGCCTGTTGCTGCCCACCCGGAATTATTACCGGCCTAATGGGCTTTACTGTGCCAGATACGGTTACGCTTGGACTCAAAATGGCATTGCCGAACTGGTCTTTCAGTACGGCCCGGTACGTGCCCGCCGAAGTGATGGCAATCGATTTGCCGGTTTGCCCCGTAGACCAGGTATAGGAGGTGTATCCATCGGGTAAAGTCAACCGTACGCTGGCGTTATTGGACCCACAGGCGGTGGTCAGTTCGGGAAGCAGCGCGGGAATGACGGGGGTAATCGTGGAAAAAAAGTTTGTATTCAGGGTATTGTTCCACAAATCTGCCAGAATACGGTGCCCTTCCTGCCCGATAAAGTGCAGACCGTCAGGCCGGGGCACGAACGCATTGTCTGTCTCTGGACCAGGATAGGTACTGTTGAATGTCGTGTTCAGAACCGCATTCTGACCGTCGATAACGGCCTGACTGGGGGTGGAGTTTCCGGCCCGGGAAGTTCGGGCAATTACCCAGTTGATACGTTTACCGGTATCTTGGTTCAGCTTGTTGATTAAAAACTGCAGGTTATTTTGGTATTCCGTAGCACTGGTGTTGGCGGGGGTCGTATCCGTTTCGCCCTGCATCCACAAAATAGCCCTTACCCCCAGCTGATGCACGTAGTGCTGGGTAGAGAGCTGCAAGTTTCCATAAGGCATTTGGGCAGGATAAGGAAAGCCTCCGTAGAGGTTCAAAGTACTTTTACCGGCAGCACTTTCTGCCCAGTTTTTCACCGAGGTACCCTCCCAGGCAGTATTCATAAATAGGATAGGCACATTTAACTTACGAGCGAGCAAATCGCCCAGTATGCCCCATGCCCAGGCAGATTGTCCGCGGGGACCTATGACGACGTTGGATTCCAGGTGGGCAAAAGTAGGTGCTGGCGGGTCGAAGAGAGAATTTACTGTGTTATCGTACACAATGTAGTTGACGCGGTCGTCGCTGGCCCCGGGACCGGGAGACGAAAACAGCCCCTGCGCGTTGGACTGCCCGGCAATGAGGAATATTTCTCCTACGCCCATGCGGGCTACCACATCGCGCCCTACGACAGTACCGGCCAGCATGCCCCGCACTTCCAGAGTGTACCAGCCACCCTGCAGCCGGAAATTGCCCAGAAAAATTCCACCCGCCGGATTGTTCTGCAGAAGAGTCCATTCGGTAGCAATGCCCTGTCCCGGAATGACCGGCACTGCCCTTACCTCTACGCGGTCGATGGGCTCAGAATAAGTTCCCGACACCGAGATGGTAGTTTGACCGGTAATGTCCCGCTGATACACCGAGCGATCGGTTGGAGAGGTAATCTTGATTTGGGCATTAGCAGCGCTTACGGTAATAAAAGCACTCAGCAGCCACAGGCTTATGAGAAGTGAAATGGGTAGCTTACTATACATTCGATACGCTGTAATAGTGTACAATTACTTAATGTTATATTAATAAATTACACGAGGTGTAACCTTTATTTCTCGACAGGGCACTCCGCACCAAGCTCACAAAAAAGAATCCCAAAATTAACAGATTATTTTGGGATCAGGTCTACTCTTTTCGATTTTAACTGGCAGGGCTGGATAACGGGATCAGCGGTTAATCACCAGTTTTTGCGTAGCCGCGAATCCATCAGCTACCACTTTGACGATATATACACCACTTGTCAGTAGCCGAAGGTCAATGAATTTCCGCTCGTTCAGACCGTTGAGCATAAATGTCTGCACCACTTTGCCGCTCATGTCGTAGATGGTTGCGGTGGCTTCCTGAAAGTCTTGCAGGGTTTCGAGCGTGACCAGGCCGTCAAAGCTCGGGTTAGGATACACGCTTATTCCGTTATTTCCTACCTCTGGTATGAAATCGAAAATGGCCGATTCGGACGAGACACACTGCAGCGTAGGGCTGTACTGCACTATCGAGTACGCGCTGTAAGCACCTGCCTGAGTAGATTTAAGAAGGGACGAAGACTCCTGTAATGTCAGACCATCTTTATGCCAGATGAACACTCCTTCCGGAATGTTGTTATTGGCTTTCAAAGTAAAGGTTCCGATCTGCATGATGGTCGGCTGCACAGGAGAAGGTTTTGCTTCCAGCCGCACCGGCGGTGAGTAAGGCGAGTAGCAGCCGTTAGACCCCTGCACCCGGGCCGCGTAGTTGCCGGTTTGTCCGGAAACTATCGATTGCCCCACCGCGCCGTTGTTCCAGAAAAAAGTACCACTCCCGGTTGCATCCAGCCGTACTTCATCCCCTTCACAGAAAGTGGTAGGGCCGGAGGCTACCACCAAGGGGGCCGCTGGCAAGGGCAATACCTGTATGACTACGCGATCAGAAGGATCGGAAACGCAGCCAAACTCGTTCCTTGTCCGGACTTCGTACGAGTTGGCCTGATTGATGACAACCTCCTGACGGGTGTCGCCATTGCTCCATAGGTACCCTACCGCCGCAGGCGCCCGCAGCGTAACATTCTGGTCGGCACAAAAAATGGTAGAACCCTGCACCTGAATAGCCGGACGCGGAGGAAGTGGGTTGGCCGTAACCCGCACCGGTACGGAAGCCGGCGAACGGCAGCCGTTTCCGTCAATAGCTACCAGGCTGTACTCGCCCGAAGTACGAATTTCTACCTCACGCTGATTGGCTCCCGTATTCCACTGGTACGAGTTGGAGGGGGTGGACTGCAAAATAGTATAGTCACGGTCGCAGAAGGTAGTAGGACGCATGGGCGTAATGGCTGGGGCGGCGGGAAGAGGGTTGACCTGTACCCGCACCGGATCAGAAACCGAACGGCAACCGTTTTGGTCAGTGACCGCTACGGTGAATTCTCCCGACTGATCCACCACAATGGAACGATCGGACGTACTGCTGCTCCACGTATTTCCGTCGGAGTAGCTCGACGTAAGCGTTACGTTCTCACCGGCACAAAAGGTGGTACTTCGGCTGGCGCTGATAGACGGTTTGGCGGGAAGCGGGTTGACCTGCACCCGTACCGGATCAGATTCCGGCGATTGGCAGCCATTATTGTCGACTGATCGCACGCGATAGTCGCCGCTGTTGGTCACGGTGATACTCCCTCCCGAGCGCCCGTCTGACCAGATACTGTTTACAGCCGAGTTGGACTCAAGCGTTACGATCCCTCCTTCGCAAAATACTGTAGCGCCCTGCACCGCAATACCGGGTTTGGCGGGAGGAGGTGTTGAGAACACCCCGATAGTAACCGGAGCCGAGGTAGCCTGGCATCCGTACACATTAGTCGTAGAAACCGTAAACGTATTGGCCGAGCTGGTGGTAATGCGCTGCTCTGTTTGCCCGGTATTCCAGCGGATATTTTCGGAGGTGGAAGCGGTGAGTGACGAACTACTACCCTGGCAGATCATATTGCCACCTTCCAGATTGATGGTGGGCGTAGCTGGCTGCGCCTGATCGGGTACAACTACTACGGGGGTGTACATGATATTTCCGGAGGCGTCCCTTACTTTGGCCGAATAGTTTCCGCGCCCCACCCGGATGCTTGGCTGATTCTGCCCGTTGTTCCAGTTGATGGACGTAAAGTTGCCCCCTTCGACGGTAAGCGACAGGGTATTATCCCCTCCACAGGCCACCTGTATACGCGGAGGAGTAGCCGCTCTGGACGGCTCCGAACGATTGAAAAAGTCGTCGTTCAGGGAGGTACTCCAGGCATTGGCCACCTCCACCAGGCCACCGTCCTGAAAATGCGCCCCATCGGGCCTTGGAACCTGAATACGGTCGGTTTCTGGTCCGAAGAAGGTTTGGGGGGTTGATGCTACTACCTCGTTTTGAGCATTGACAATGACCTGGTTAGTTCCTCGCTGATTATCGTAGGAGGTGCGGGCAATCACCCAGGCAATATTACGCCCGGTTTCGCTCCGACTTTGATTTATCAACGTCCGGAGATCGTTGGCGTAGGCGCTGGTAGATGTATTGGCAAAGTTGTCTGCTTCGCCCTGGTGCCACAGGATAGCACGAATACCGGTGACTGCCACGTAGTGCTGTAGGGCAAGCCGCAGATTTCCATAGGGCATGCCCCCAGGGGTAAATGCTTCACCGTTGTATACCGAGTAAGCTGTTCCATTGATACTCTCACGCCAGTTTCTGACAGCGGTACCGTACCAACCAACATTGTAGAAAAGAATGGGAACACCCAGGCGCCCGGCGAGCTGATCGCCAAGCCGGCCCCACGACCAGGCCGATTTTCCGCGCGGCGCGAGAAATGAGTCCGAGTTAAGATGAATAAATTCGGGACTGGGTAGCTCGGAGTTAGAATTATCGTTGTAGAAATTGACGCAGTTGACCCGGTCGTCGCCCGCGCCCGGCCCGCCGTAGTTGAAGTACCCCTGGGCGTTGGACTGCCCCGCTACCATGAAAACCTCTCCTATGCCCAGCCGGGACAGCGTAGAGCTGCCTACGATCTGGTCGCCGCGCCAGCCTCGTACCTCCATTTCGTACCAGCCCCCGGTCCAATCGACTTGCCCGGCGTAGTATCCTCCCTGCGGGTTGTTCTGAATGGTTGTCCAGCCGGAAGTGGCACCCCCGTTGACAGCCCTGAACTGCACCTCTATACGTTCAACAGGAACTGTATACGTTCCGCGTATATAAACCGTAGCGGAATTGTTCTTATCGCGCTGAAGAACCGTCCGGTTGGTGGGATAGGTAATATTGACTTGCGCCTGGACCTCTGATGCCAGCAAACCTATCAGAATAGTCCATGTAGCCGCAGCCCAGAATACAGTAAACTTCATGTCATCTCAACAGTTCTGAATTACAAACATTGCACAATATCAGACTAGTAGAGCCGGCAAACAATTATTTTGGCCCAAAGTTAGCTAACGGACAACGACTCGTTGAGGGTTTTCCATATCAGGTCTTTCAATTGTTCTATTCCTTCTTGCGTAATTGCAGAAATGAATAGGTGCGGTACATCGGCCGGCAGGTTTTTGACCAGCTTTTTTCTTTCCCTGGCCTCTATAATATCCACTTTGGAAATCGCAATCAGCCGCTGCTTGTCCAGAAGAGAGGGGTTATAAAGTTTCAGCTCATTCAGGAGCGTTTCGTATTCGGCCGCTACGTCCTCGCTATCCGCAGGAATCATGAAAAGCAGCAGCGAATTACGCTCGATATGACGCAAAAACCGTAGCCCCAGCCCTTTGCCCTGAGAGGCTCCTTCGATAATACCGGGGATATCCGCCATCACAAAAGAGCGAAAATCGCGGTAGGCTACTACGCCCAGGTTAGGTACCAGAGTGGTAAAGGGATAATCGGCAATTTCGGGACGCGCCGCCGACACGACCGAAAGCAGGGTTGATTTCCCCGCATTCGGAAACCCCACTAGTCCCACATCGGCCAGTACTTTTAATTCCAGGATAATCCAGGCTTCCCTACCTTCTTCACCCGGCTGCGCGTACTGTGGCGTCTGCTTGGTAGATGTCTTAAAAAAATCGTTCCCGAGGCCACCCCGCCCACCCGGTAGCAAGATAATTTCCTGACCGTCTTCGGTCACTTCGGCCAGTTGTTCTCCCGTTTCGGAGTCTTTGGCCACAGTACCCAGGGGTACTTCCAGAATAATATCTTTGCCCTGGGCACCGGTACGGCGTCCGCCTTCGCCGGCTTTGCCAGGGTCGGCCTTTACGTGCTTGGTGTATTTCAGGTGCAGCAGCGTCCAGTGCTGGGCATTTCCCCGCAGAATCACATGACCGCCGCGGCCACCATCGCCACCATCCGGTCCGCCCTTATCCACATGCTTTTCTCGCCGAAAATGTACCGAACCCGCCCCTCCTGCGCCGGAGCGGGCATTTATTTTAACGTAATCTATGAAGTTGGATGAGGCCATAATTTTAATTTTGAATAGTAGAGTGAGTGAGTGATTAATTAAATAGGCTGGTTTGTTCGGAAGTCTATGAGTCAACTATACATGTGTATGGCTACTAGTCGAAATGAACTCATCTACTTTAAACTCATTCACTCACCACAGGGGTGCCCCCTCACTCATTCCAAATTACCTTTCAGGCTTCTTTTTCAATGGCGTCGCAAATAGCGCCGAAAATTTCCTCTATTTCTCCTACTCCCTCAATGCTCACATACTTGTTCTGCTGACGGTAGTACTCGGCCACCGGAGCGGTTTTGCTGTTGTACTCTTCAATACGGGTTTTGATCTTCTGCTCGTCCTGGTCATCGGGCCGGCCGGAGGTTTGTCCCCGGTGGAGCAGGCGCTTTTTCAGCTCCTCATCGGGCACGATCAGCGCCACCATCACCGTAATGCTCTCATTGTAGGAGGCCAGCAGGCCATCCAGGGCCTCGGCTTGCTTTACCGTGCGCGGAAAGCCATCGAAAATAAACCCGGCCGCGTCGCGGTTCTCGCTAAGCTTGGAGTCGATCATGCCGATCACTACCTCGTCTGGCACGAGTATCCCCTGATCCATGAGCGTTTTTGCTTTCAGGCCCAGCTCAGTTCCTGCCTGGATCTGCGAACGCAGCAGGTCGCCCGTCGAAAGGTGTACAAGGTTGTACTTGTCAATAATTTTTTCACTTTGGGTTCCTTTGCCAGCACCCGGAGGACCAAACAGTACAAGATTCAGCATAGTTGCGTAGTTGAATGCAATTCCAAAAAAAGGGAGATTTTAACCGGCAAATTTACGATTCTTACCAAATCCCCGGCTATATTTTCTGTTTTTTTAGCACGAAAAATGCCCGCCCCTCCGGAAAGAGGCGGGCATCAGCACCCAAACCGCACTTATTTGATCACTACCCGGCGAACGGCGCCGTCGTCGTTTTGCACCACCGTAACGAACAGGGTGCCTTTGGCATTTTTTTTCAGGTCTACCTGCCCCACAAACTCCCCGCTAAAATCTTTGATCACTTTTTTGCCTACTTCCCGGCCCCCGGTGTCGGTTACCATAATAGTGACATCTCCCTTTTCGGGCACACTGAAGCGTAGGTTGAGCGTGCCGTTGTCGGGGTTGTTGGCGTAGGCATTCAGGCCCCGTACGCTACCAGCCTGCATGATGTCGTTGGTCCATACTTCCCCCATACGATCACCCATGCGCTCCATGTCCCGTCTGAATACTTCTACCCGGGGCTTCATCTCCCGCTCAAGCTTACGCAGGGAGCCTTCCAGTTCGTCGGTATCAAACCGGAACTCACGGCCATTATCGCCCCAGCCCCATACCTGAGGCCCACGGTTCCGGTCCCAATCCGGGCGCTCCCGGATTTCAATCCGGCGGCGCTCGTCGTTTCCATCATCGCCATCCACAATGATACTTATCTGTTTTTGGCCACTCCCATCCACTCCGAGCGAGTCGAGTACCTTATCTACAAAGACCTTCTGGTCGGCATCTGAAAGAGGGTCTATCTGATAGTTGCGCTCAACTATCTGGGTCTTCCCGTCTTTTCTCTCTACAACTTTCACCCGAATAGTCGTTTTCTTCTTCTCGTCGGCCGACTGAGCCCTTGCCTCGGAATGGAAGCCGAGACCAATACCGAGCGTGACGGAGAAGAGCAGGGCACAAAAAAATGTATTTTTCATCGCAATACTAGTGTTTTGGTTAATCACTCACTTATTTGTAAAATTACCATCTACCTATTTACAAGCCTATGTTAAAGAATGTTAAAAGCGGCGGAGAAGAATTCCGGGTGGCTTAATTTTGTTAGGCTAGTATAAAGTCGCAACGGAACGCAGGTACGTTGCATTGGATTTTGGAAAATAATGACAAAACAAAAAATACAACGTATCGTAGGACTCATGTGCCTGGCCCTGATCGGGCTGATCGGCTTCCAGTGGTATTTTATCCGGGAAGCCATTGCGGTGCGCAACGAGCAGTTTAACCATAAGGTAGCCGAGTCGGTTCAGAAGGTAGTACACCGGCTCGAAAAGCAGGAAATGATGTACCTGCTGCAGCAACGGATCGAATCAGAACAGCAAAAGGCCCGGCTGGAACAGATCACCAAGGTAAACGAACCTACCCGCGCCAAACGCCCCGAGAAGCGGATAGCCTCCCGACCACCGCAAGTACCGTCGGGTATGGAAATTTATATCAGCCCCAACGGTGATGTGAGCTACCAGTACTTTTCGGAGGTGGCTCCGTCGGACGTGCTAAGCCCCAATTTCCGGATCATGGTAGATCGTCAGCAGCGGATCATCGAGGAGTTTTTTCAGGCTCAGCAGCTAGGCGCCGCGGGCCTCGACGAATTCATGCGCCGCCGGCTGGCCGAAGAGCAAAACCTTGGCCGCGCGCTAAAAGATATGGCCGAAATGCCCACTCCGGGCAAAGACACCCTGAGGGCCAGGAAAGCTGCTGGCCAGAAAAGTAGCGAGCAGGCCGTGCCGAATGGACAGCCGGTAGACCGCGCCACTCTTCTGCGCGAAGTGATGCAGGACCTGATGTATACGCAGCGCCCTATTGAGGAGCGCGTCAACCGTTTTTTGCTGGATTCGCTGCTTAAAAAAGAACTGACCCAAAATGGCATTACGCTGCCCTACGAGTTTGCGGTTCGAGCCAACACCGGCCGCAATGTGCTCTTCTCCACCGCCGAGCTGTATCCCGGTGCCTGGGAGCAGCAGGCGTACAAAGCCTCGCTCTTTCCGAGCGAAATGCTGAGCGGCAACAATCTGCTCTACGTGTATTTTCCCGATCAGCAGGCGTATATCCTCCGCAACATGAGCGCCATGTTTGCCAGTTCGGGGATACTGGTGCTGGTAATAATGATCTGCTTTTACGTAGCGGTCAGTACCATCCTGAAACAAAAGAAACTCTCGGACATCAAGAACGACTTCATCAATAACATGACGCACGAGTTCAGGACGCCTATTTCGACCATTGCCCTGGCTACTGACATGGCCCAGGAAAACACCAGCTCGGTTCCGGTAGCCGAACTCTCCACCAGGATTGACCGCTACCTGGGTATTATCCGGGAAGAAAACAAGCGACTTGGTACCCATGTAGAAAAAGTACTGCAGATGGCCCTGCTCGACAAAGGGGAGGTAAAGCTTAAGCAGGGAGTGGTAAACATGCACGACCTGATTGCGAAGGTACTCAACAGCCTCAGCGTGCAGATAGAACAGCGGCAGGGCGAAGTAGAGCTGGATTTTGAAGCCTCGGAGGAGTTGGTACAGGGCGATGAGGTACATTTGTCCAACGTGCTGTACAATCTGGTGGATAATGCCATCAAGTACTCGCCCGAGATACTTCACCTCACTCTGAGTACCTCCAACGAGAAAGGCGGCATCCGAATTTCGATAGCCGACCAGGGTTTGGGGATGTCGCGCGATCAGGCGCAGCGTATTTTTGATAAGTTTTACCGCGTGCCTACCGGCAACCTGCACAATGTAAAGGGCTTCGGCCTGGGCCTTAGCTACGTCAAAAAAATGGTTGCCGCCCACGAAGGCACTATTGAGGTCAAAAGCCACCCCGGACAGGGAAGTGTGTTTACCGTATGGTTACCTGTTTCTAATTTTGAATGAGAGAATCATAGCGGACGCCGCACGGAATATTTTTATTCTATCATTCACTCATTCTATCATTCAAAACTCCCCCCTATGCCCAACCTGCTACTCGTAGAAGATGACCCTAACCTTGGTACGCTCCTGCAGGAGCACCTGACCAGCAAAGGCTACCCCACTACCCTCGCCACCGATGGCCAGAATGGCTGGCAGGCGTTTGTGGACGGGGAGTTTGACCTCTGCATATTTGATGTCATGATGCC